>JAISKN010000129.1 GCA_031260925.1 Prevotellaceae bacterium
GCAATGACGGTAACCGTATAGCAATGGAAGCACGTCATTGCGAGGTATTTCCGAAGCAATCCATATTTATTATAAAAAGGCATTTTTTTATTTTATAACTTTATTAAAATATATTTTTCCGTTATCTAAATCTTTTATTTTCAGAATATAAACACTATTTAAAAAGTTTTCGTTATTAATTGAAATTTTGTTGTAAAACATTTCAGATTTCAATAAAATACCGTTTATATTAAATATTTCTACTGAATAATTTTTATTTTCGGCAGAAATTTCCCAAAAATTTTCTGAATGAAAAACATCTAAATTTTCCGCTTTGGTAACAGGAATTGCTGTAGTTGCACAATTAAAATGGAAATTTATAAATTCGGAATTTTTTTGAATTTCTGAAAGTGATTTATTCCAAGCAGTTGAATTTGAGGCAGATACAAAATTATAACCAGTTACATTCAAATATGGGTAAGTTTTATTATTAATAATTTCTACGCCTTTTGTATCATTATTTACAGTATTTGCTTTCCAATTTAAAGAATTAAAATTAACTCTTGTAATCAGCAGACCAGAACTTGGCAAGTAATAATCATAAGTATTTGCAATTCTTTGACGATTTTCGAGCATATAAAATTCGGTTGAAATTGGAGTTTTGCCATTCATATTGTGCGAATTTGACTTTGCCACCAAATAAGAGTTTCGCGTTGAATGATTTGTAAGCGGATTTAATTCATAATCGCCGCATTCATTCAAAAAATCAGGCATAAGCCAACCCACATAAAACATTTCGTAAGCCGAATACAAACACGGAACATCGCCGTCACTGCCTGGTCCATTGTAGCAACCGCCGTCCATTATATCCCAAGAATTGAGAACGCCATAGCCTGTACTTGTGTTGTATAAATCGGGCAAGCCGAGAATATGGCTAAATTCGTGGCAAAAAGTTCCGATGCCGTCTATTGTTGTTCCACTTATACCTCTTAATTCATTCATACAAACATAATCATAAACTTTAACTCCATTATAAGTAGGTTTAGAAGAAACAATCCAATGATGCGGCCAAATAGTATTTGGGTCTGCGCCTCCTGTTGCTTCACCATATCCCGCATAAAAAACAGAAACATTATCTACAAAACCATCACCATCTGTGTCATATTGACTAAAATTAACACCTGCTGCAAATGCTGCATTGCAAGCGTGTAAAACCATTTCGTCTGGATGTTTATCATCGCCATAATTGTCATTTGAGCCGTAATAAGACATAGTGTTTGGTAATGTATATGGTCCATAAACGTCAAAAGTCGGCTGAAAAATAGAATCTGAACTTGCGGTAAAATAATCTTTTATCGAACCAATAGCACCACTTAAACTGTAACCTTGCTGATTTAATAAATTAGTAAAAGCCTGATTTGCGTTTGGTGTAACCATTGTTTTATTAGAATAATTAACCAAAATAACCAACTGTTTTTCACCAATAATACCAGATGGATTAGCATTTGTAGATTTTATTATTGATTGTTTTTTTTCAATGCGTTTTTGCGCGATTTTTTCAAAAGAAAAGCCTTTGTTGATGGTTTTCAGGAAGTTTTTTTCGTTTTCGGTACGGAATTGCGGCATTTTTGCGATAATTCCAGTTGCGAACATACTACCATTTTCATTTATTTCGGCATATTCGTAAAAATTTCCAACATTTTGCGTAATTAAAATACCGTCTTCGGTAGTGTAATAATGAAAATGCTCATCGCCGTTTAACTTGATAATTAGTTCTGTACCGTCTGGCTGCACAACTTTAATTGGTGTTGGTTTTGCTGGCACGCCGTAACATAAAACACTGATAAACAGTGAAATAATTAAAATATTTAGTTTTTTCATAATAATAAATGTCATTTTAAAAAATAATAACCTGCAAATTTAGACAAAAATTTTGAGAATTTGTTTAAAAATTTTATTTATTTTCTTTCCACCAAAAAACCAAAATACCCAACACCGCAGCCGCAATGATTATCAAAATCGGAGAAACGCCGCAAAGCCAAATCAAAAGTGCGGAAATAATTGGAATGTAAGCCGTTTTCCAAGTGAGTTTGGCGGTTTTGGCAAGGTTGAAAACAGGCACAGCAATCAATGCCACAACGGCAGGGCGAATTGCTTTAAAAATTTTTATAACGATTTCATTATCATTAAATTGCGTGAAAAAAATTGCAATAAAAAGGATAATCAGAAAGGCGGGTAGAGTAGTGCCGAAAGTTGCAGCGAGCGCACCGCGTTTTTTGCGCAAGTCGTTGCCCGTGAGAATTGAAATATTTACTGCCAAAATTCCCGGCATTGTTTGCGCAAGTATCAGATAATCAAGGAATTTCTCTTTTGTGAGCCAACCGTTTTTTTCCACAATGTTGCGCTCAATCAGCGGTATCATTGCGTAACCTCCGCCGATTGTAAAAAGCCCGATTTTCAGGAATGTGTAGAAAAGATTGAAATAAGTCGGTTGCATTTTTGGGTTATTTGATTATTTGGTTATTTGTTGATTTTGATGATTATTTGGTTATTTGTTGATTTGGTTATTTGTATTTTTATAACAAATCAACAAATAATCAAATCAACAAATAACCATTTATCTCGTTACATAAATACTATTGTACAGTTCATTATAATATACGCTGTATTTTTTAAGTGTAAATTTTGAATTGCCCTTTTGCGGAAAAGCGTTGCCGTCAATGAGAAGATACTCTGCGCCGCATTTTTCGCAGGTTGCAACGCCTGTAAAATCGGTATAAACCCTCACATTTGCCTCCGCCTCCACAGGACACGACATATCAAAAGCACAATATTTATTTTCATAAGTATGAACAACTACAATTCCGCCGTAGCCCAAATATTGCGACACATTTTGCGGAACGATAAATTCTGCAAAGCCGCCCAAAGCCGAAAGTTGAGGCGCAGCAGCCACAATGCTAAATTCCAGATTTACAGGCATATCAGGTATCGGCGAGCGTTGATTACCGCAAGAAATCAGACACAAGAAATCAGACACAAGACACAAGGCGCAAGTAAATAGACACAAGATTTTTTTCATATAATGATTTTAAAATTTCAAAGGTTTCTTTTGTAAAATTCTACTCCTAATAACCTTATACTCACTTAAATAACGCTTTTTTTTATCTTCATAAATATCGTCAATCGTAATCATAATTCCTGTGTCGTGAATGTGTCCAAATTCATCGTCAATAACGGTGCCAAAAGTGCGCATCGAACTCGACAAATCAATATAGGCGCGAACTAACGGCGGAATATGCTCGTTGAGTTTTCTAACGTGTGAATTTAAAATTTTAAAATTCTCTTTTAAACTGTTTCCGCAGAAAATTTTTTCAAATTTTTTACAGGCTGCTGGCGGGATTACTTCAAGTTGTTTCGGCACAAATAAATTTTCTTTATCAAAAAAGAATTTTGTAAGAAAATAAATTATTGCGTATCTCGCCTCTTTTTTCATTTGCGGATAAATCGTAACTTTTCCCGTAAGATATTTAATATCAGTGTGTTGCAAAACCATTGCGCCAAGTCCGTCCCAAAGATTATCAAGTGAAAAAAGCGATTTTAATCCCATTTTCACCGATTGATATTTCGGCTGAATAAATGCTCTGCCGAGTTCGATTGTATAAGGCGCGTAATCTGTCAAAAATTTTTCCGAAACAGAAAAAATATGCGACATCGGAATATGCGGCTCGCCGTTTTTAAACTCTATATTTGTAAGGTGTTGAAAGCGGTAACCGCCGATAATTTCCTGATTATCAGGGTTATACACAATAAGTTGCTCAAATGGTTTGTCAAGAAAATCAAACTCGTCTAAATCGTAACTTTTTCCGCTGCCTCCGCCTGCCGAGCGAAACGAAAGTTCGCGCAACCGCCCGATTTCTTTAATTGCATTGGGCGCATTGTGGGCGTTGAAAACGTAAATTTCGTTGTTCGCCTTTTTTGTTTTACACAATAATTTTCCGTTTAAATCATTTATTATCAAATGATTATCAATCGGCTCAATGATGTTTTCCATTGTTTTGGTTAAAAAATTATAACAGTGCAAAGGTAAAAATTTTTTTTGAAAAAAATTATTAATATTTGTAATATAAAAAACTTTTTGTAATTTTGCCAAAAAATTATTTATGACTTTTGAATGGGACGAAAGTAAAAGATTGTCGAATTTGGCAAAACACGGAATTGACTTTGCCGATACGAGAGGCGTGTTTTATGATAAACATAAACTTGATATACCTGATATTCGACACGATTACGGCGAAGAAAGAAAAATAACAGTAGGAAAAATACTTGACGAACTTATAACAGCGGTAGTTTCTACCGATAGAAATAATAATATCAGAATAATTTCTGCTCGTAGAGCAAATAAAAAGGAAAAGGAGAAATATTATGGCAATTGTTAGTTATACTTGGGAGGAATTGGAAAAAATGCCTTCCTATACCGATTGGGAAAGGTTGCGGAATATGAAAGACGAAGACATTGACTATTCCGATATTCCACCTTTGACAGACGAGGACTTTGCGCGTGCCACGCGCGGAGGGAAACCGTTGTTGTCAGAGACAGAAGGGAATGCAATATTAAACGCAAAAAAACCGAAACGCGCTTTTCCGTACCCGTCTATTTTGCGAAAAGCAGCAGCATTATAATAAAAAACAAAAAACAATGCAACTCTATTCTAAATATATGTTAAAAAAATGTTAATGTGGGGGGGGTAACTCTCTCATTAACAATGTGTTATAAAATATAACAGCGTATTTTTATTCCTTTTGGGGAATGAAATACGCTGTTTTTCTATAAAAAAATAACCTTATTTTATTAATAATTAAAAAAAGTGAAATAATATCTCTACTGCAATTTTTTTAAGATTTTGACAGAAAAAAAATAATTTTCTATTTATAATTAAAAATTAAATTTATTTTGTAATTTTGCACTGAAAATTTAAAATTTGGAATTATGGTACAGACTGCAAATACTTTAAATTCGGTGCAACTGCTTTTGTTGCAACATTTTGCGCGTATTCAAAGTGAACAGGAAAAAGATGACATTCAAAATATGTTGCTTAATTATTATCAAAAAAAGGTTGATAATCAAGCAGATAGATTGTGGGACGAACTTAACTGGAATAATAAAACAGTTGATGAAATTCTTAATTCAACTTTCGCAAGTTAAAATTATCAGAAAAATAAACCTGATTTTTACCTGATAAATAAACAAAACAACCTGAGTAACAGTAAAACAGTAAAATAACTCCTTATACAACCTGATTACCTAATTAATATCTAATCAAGTTGAATAAGAAAAAAATTAGGTAATCAGGTTGGTTTAGGAAGAAATTGCTTGTTACTGAGGTTGTTTAGTAAGAAAAATCAGGTAAAAAATTAGGTTTTACTAATTGCTTGTTAATCAACATAATACAAAATATAAAACTTTTACAATTTGCTGATATATAATATATTAAGTAACTTGCGAAAGTTGAATAATTAATATTGAGAGTTAAAAAAAAATGATATTAAAATGAGAAATGAAAACAATCAACTTTATTTTTCGGGTACATCAGCGTTTTAATCTGAAACGCTACTTCTTTTTTGACATTGGCAACGACCATTATTATTACGATGATTATGCCAACGAGCAGGCAATGGACTACGCCTGTTCTCAGTGCTACATTGAGGCGAACAAAATGTTGCTGGAAATGATAAAAAACTCCAACGGCAGATTTAAAGTGTCGTTTGCAATTAACGGCTTGGTGCTTGAACAGTTTGAGCAGTACGCGCCCGAAGTTATCGAATCCTTTCAGGAACTTGCGAAAACGGGCAAAGTGGAATTTTTGGCAACGCCATACGCTCATTCGCTTGCCGCGCTTTACGACCTTGATGAATTTGAGCGTCAGGTGAAGTTGCAGGCTGCAAAAATCAAGCAACTTTTCGGTTTTAACCCGACAGTTTTTGCAAATTCGGCATTGATTTATTCTGACGAAATAGCCGAAAAAATTGCAAAAATGGGATACGAAACAATAATTGTTGAGGGCGCAAAGCACGTTTTGGGCTGGAAAAGTCCGAATTTTATCTATTCACACCCATATTTAAAAAAAATAAAATTGCTTGTCAGAAACAGCAAGTTGAGCGATGATTTGAATTACCGTTTTTCGCAGTGGAATTGGAACGAATTTCCTCTGACAGCGGAGAAATTTATCGGTTGGGTAAAATCTACGCCTGTGAATGAAAAAGTTTTCAACGTTTTTCTCGGCTATGAGGCATTAGGAATTTTGAACAACGCAAACAGCGGAATTTTCAATTTTTTCCGCGCACTGCCTTTTCACGCAATAGAAAATGGTTTGAATTTTGCGCTGCCGAGCGAAATTACCGAAAAAAACGCCGCAACAGACACGCTTTCCGCGCTCTATCCGATGTCTTGGACAGACGAGGAAAAAGACACTTCGGCGTGGTGCGGCAACGAACTGCAAAAAGAGGCGTTGGAAAAACTCTACGCGCTTGCCGAGCGCGTAAATCTTTGCACAGATGCGTTGAAATCCGATTGGTACAGGCTGCAAGACTCGGCGCATTTCTTTTTTATGAACACAAAACACTATTCTGACGGAATGATTTACGCTCAGCCGATACCATACGAGTCTTCGTATCAGGCATTTATGAATTATATGAATGTGTTGAGCGATTTTATCGACAGAGTTAAGGCGCAGTTTCCTTCGTCAATAGAAAATGAAGAATTGAACGCGCTTTTGAAAACAATTAAAAGTCAGGAAGAAGAGATAGCAAGGCTGGAAAAAATTGTAGAAAAAATCAAAAAACAGAAAAAATAAATTTGCATTATGCAAAAAAGCATAATGCAAATTTGCATAATTGTAAAAAAAGGTGTAATTTTGCCGAAAATTTAATTTGAATAAAAAAAAATGAACCCATTTACTTACGGAACGATTGTAAAAGGCGACAATTTTTACGACAGAACTGATGAATGTTCAAGAATTGTGCAAACGCTTTTGGGCGGAAACAATTTGGTTTTGTATGCTCCGCGCCGTTTTGGTAAAACTTCGCTTGTTTTTAAAGCAATAGAACAACTTGAAAATCAGGGGTTTATTTGTGTTTATTTTGATTTTATGCCTGTTTTTTCTGCAGAATCATTTTTTCGGCTCTATTCAAAAGCATTGTCGGCAAAACAGTCAAATCTTCAAAAATTTGCTCAAATTTTCACCTCTGTTATAAAAAGTATTCGTCCGATTATTAAATTTGGACAGGACGGAATGCCTGAATTTTCGGTTGATTTTGCAAATACAGTGATTGACGAAACGGTTATTTCACAGTTACTTGGTTTGCCTGAAAAAATTGCAGACGAAAACCATCGTGTTTTGGTCTTTTTCGATGAGTTTCAGGAGGTTGAAAAACTTGGAAATATCAATTTTGAAGGGCTTTTAAGAAGTAAAATTCAACAGCAGCAGAATGTAAATTACCTCTTTTTTGGCAGTAAAACGCATTTGTTGCAGGAAATGTTTAACAGCAAAAAACGTGCTTTTTACAACGCTGCATCTCAAATGACAATCAGTTATCTGCCTGAAAATGAAACTATTGAATATCTGCAACAAAAATTATCAAAAGACAATATTAATATTGATAATGCAACGGCAAAATATTTGATTTCTGTTGCCGCAAATATTCCGCATTATATTCAACTTTTGGCTGCGGAAGTTTGGCAATATGCTGTAAATCACATAGATACAATTACACTAGAAATTATAAACGAATGTGCGGAGAGAGTGCTTGCGCTCAAAAGCGATTTTTATATGGAACTGTTTGACCGTCAATCTGCAAGCAAAAAACAACTTCTTCAAACTTTGGTCATTGAAGGGAAAAATATTTTTTCGGCAACATATATCAAAAGACATAATTTGCCGAGCATTGGAACTTTGCAGCGTGCTGTAAAGGGTTTGATTAATGACGGAATTATAGAAAAAATCAATGATTCGTACTTCGTAGCAGACCCGTTTTTTGTGATGTTTTTGAAAAAAAATTAATATTATTGTTATAATAAAAAAAAATATGTAACAAAAAAAAGATAAAACATTGAAAATTAAATAATTAATTAGAGCAATCGCTCTTATTCTCTCCGTAGAAATCCGCTAAAATTTCAACAGTATCAGAGAATAGGTTTGCGAAGGTTCACGCTTTACAGCGTGAACTGTTTCGCGCTTATTCGAGATACAAAGGCTTTTAGCGGAGCCACTACGGCAAAGATAAGCAAAAAAACAGTTTCACGTTATTTTTTATGTCTAAAAAAGAAAAACATATTGGTGAATTTATTGAGCAAAAAGTGTCAGAACTCGGAATGTCGAAAACCGAATTTGCCCGATTGATAAATTGCAGCCGAAGCAATATTTATTATATTTTTCAATGCAAAAGCATAAATTTCGATAAATTGCAAAAGATTTCCGATGTGTTAAATTTTGATTTTTCCGCAAAAAATATTCCCCATAAAAACAAAAAATATCTTGTTCTCTACGAAATTTCCGACAAAGAACTTTCAAAATATCAATCAGACAGCCGTACAAAATACATTTACCCTGTCTAAAAAATTTGACAAAAAACGTCAAATTATTTGACGTTAAATATTTGATTTTGAATTAAATCGTATTTAATTTTGCGGCATAATTTTTTTAATAATTATTAACCGCCTCGCAAGAGGCAAAAAACTTTTAAACTATGAAAAAAATATTTATTTTGGCATTAATCGCAATTTTTGTGATTAGCAGTCAAGCAAACGCTCAACAAAGCAGTGGAATTTTTAAAATAATTAGTGTAAGTAAAGACAGTGTAAAATTTAAGACACTCGCAGAAACAAAACTTTACTCAGTATCATTGAAATCAGGAACACAATTTGTTGCAGCAAAAAGGTTTTCCAACTCTGTAGGTACTGTTAGATGGGCTAATGGTTCTCTTTTCTGTTCAGGTTCATCTATGTCAATGCCTGCTTCCTATGGTGTTGACGCAATGATACTTCCTAAGGGTGCTGTCCTCACGGTATTTTTTAAAACTCCTGATACATTTACACCTTCAAATATATTATTTATGACAGAAGAAGGTGCTAATGCAATATCTTTGCCATATACAAATGGAAGTTCAACTCTAAAAAAATAGAAATAGTATTAATATTAACCGCCTTGAAAGAGGCAAAAAACTTTTTAAACTATGAAAAAAATATTTAATTTTTCGGTAAAAACCTTATTGGTTTTGTGTGTAATCTTTGTTGCAGGGTGTGGCGGGAATGACCCTGATTCTCCTTCCAAAAAAAACAATCTTGTTGGTACTTTTTGGTATGACGAAACATCGCTTAATTCTGACGGTGGTTATTCAGATGCATTTTATTTTGAAAATGAAACAAAAATTCAATGCGGATGGCTACTCAAAAGCAATGGTTTTTGTGGAATAAGGTACGCTTATATTTCTTATGAGATAAACGGTAATAAAATTACTTTTATAATTGATTCTGATAAATTTTCAGGGACAATTCAAAATAATATTATAGTTTTTGATGATGGCTCTGCATTAAAAAAGAGTGCTGATGCTTATTATGCTGCGGAAATATTTTTCTAAAACTATTGAACAAAATCCAACAAAATAAAATTTGTTGACTACCTCGAAAAATACAACATTTCCAAAGTTCAAAACTTTGGAAATGTTGTTTCTAAAAATACCCGCAAATGCGGGATTGACAGGCATTAAAATTTGCAACTGCCTGAAAAGTAATTCTGAAAGCACTTGCCTCAGTAGTCTTAATATTGGCATAGGAGATACATATACGAACAGCGAAGAATTTATGACGGGCTTGAATGATAATCCTTGCGGCTACGATTTTTATGTAGTTTTTAAATAAAACAAGCAATTTTATTGATATTAAAAATAATCCTGCAAATTCTCAAATTTTTGCGGGATTGTTTTTTGTTGCCAAAATATTTTGGCATTTTATTTATTTTAATTTTGCTAATTCAAAAATAGTTTTTACCTTTGCAGAGAAAAATTCAGGTTTATGATAAATACATTTTTAGACGATGATGTAATGGTTTGTGAGCAAGTATGCCCGCAAGTTGTTAATACTAAAATCCCCGAAGGCTATATGACTTCGGAAGCATTTTGGCACGAAGCCGACAAACGAATAATTAATATTTGCAAAAACTATGGTGTTCTTTAAGCAAATGGCATTAAATAATTTCAAACTATTTAACTAAATTTTAAACTATTTAAAAAAATAAAAACAATATGGAAAACGAACAAAAAAGCCCTTCGGCAGAAAAACTTAAAGCGTTGCAGTTGGCGATGGACAAAATCGAAAAAGACCACGGCAAAGGTACTATTATGAAACTCGGCTCAAACAAAATCGAAGACATCAGCGTAATTCCGAGCGGCTCAATCGGTTTGAATGCCGCACTCGGAGTTGGCGGTTATCCAAGAGGCAGAGTTATTGAGATTTATGGACCGGAATCGAGCGGAAAAACCACCTTGGCAATTCACGCAATAGCAGAGGCGCAAAAAGCGGGCGGCATCGCGGCGATTATTGATGCAGAACACGCTTTTGACCGTTTTTATGCGAAATCGTTGGGCGTTGATGTTGATAATTTGCTGATTTCGCAGCCCGACAACGGCGAACAGGCTTTGGAGATTGCCGACCAACTTATTCGTTCTTCCGCGCTTGATATTGTGGTAATTGACTCTGTGGCTGCGCTCACGCCGAAAGCCGAACTCGAAGGCGATATGGGCGAAAATAAAGTTGGTTTGCAAGCCAGATTAATGTCGCAGGCACTCAGAAAACTTACCGCAAGCATTAGCAAAACCAATACCACCTGTATTTTTATTAACCAACTGCGCGAAAAAATCGGCGTGATGTTCGGCTCGCCCGAAACAACGACTGGCGGCAACGCACTCAAATTCTACTCTTCTGTCCGCCTTGACATTCGCAGAATTGGGCAAATAAAAGACGGCGACACCGTACTCGGCAACGAAACCCGCGTAAAAGTGGTGAAAAACAAAGTTGCGCCGCCGTTCCGCAGAGCAGAATTTGATATTATGTTTGGTCAGGGAATTTCGCGTTCGGGCGAACTTATTGACCTCGGCGTAGAACTCAATATTGTGAAAAAGAGCGGCTCGTGGTTTTCTTACGGCGAAAGCAAACTTGCACAGGGACGCGATGCCTCCAAAAAAGTTATGGAAGACAATCCCGAACTCGCCGCCGAAATTGAAGGCAAAATTATGGCTGCTATCAAAGAGGCGAATGCTTTGTAAAATGCAAAAGCACACAGATAACGCAGATTAAACGGATTTACACAGATTTTTTAATATAGATAAAACACAGATAATCAGCAATTTAGTCATCTGTGTTTTATCTATTAAATCTGCGTCATCTGTGTGCTAAAAAAAATTCAAAAAACT
Source organism: Prevotellaceae bacterium (assembly GCA_031260925.1). Lineage (GTDB taxonomy): Bacteria > Bacteroidota > Bacteroidia > Bacteroidales > Paludibacteraceae > F0058. The sequence continues at coordinate 11,443 of JAISKN010000129.1, forward strand.
GTTTTGTAAATAAAAAAAAAGTTGTACCTTTGCAGTCCAATTTTGGAGAGATGGCAGAGTGGTCGATTGCGGCGGTCTTGAAAACCGTTGAACTGAAAGGTTCCGGGGGTTCGAATCCCTCTTTCTCCGCAAAGATAAATTTTTTAAATTGAAAGTGTTAAAAAATTAATAAAAGATTTTTTGTAAAAATATTTTTTATTAATTTTTTTATAAGTTGCTGATAATTAAATATTTATAAAATAAAAATAATTATTATAAAAAGTTGCAATATTTTGCAACTTTTTATATTTTTGCAGTATTACAAATCAATAAAAAATGGAACGAAAAATAATTGCATACAAGCATTATTACAGAGAATTTATGGATACGCTGACAGACAGCGAGCGCAAAAAAATTCACTATATTCTTGATATGCTTGCTACACAGGAACGCTTAACTTCAAAATTTGTAAAATATATTAAAGACGGAATTTATGAATTAAGAGCAGAATATGAAAGCAATATTTATCGACTGTTTTTTATTTTTGACGGCAACAAAATTGTTGTACTTTTCAACGGTTTTCAAAAGAAAACTCAAAAAACCCCTGAAAATGAAATAAATAAAGCAATAAAATTAAAACAAGAATATTATGAAAACAAATGATATTACAGATGTAAGTTTGGAACTTGATAATCTTTACGGAAGAGTTGGTACGCCTGAGCGCGATGCCTTTCGGCGCGAAGCACACGCCTATTATACAGGGCAATTAATACACGATGTTCGCAAAAGCGAAAACTTGACACAATTAGAGTTGGCAAAGCGCATAGGCGTTGATAAATCATATATTTCAAAGATTGAAAAAGGAATTATTGAGCCAAGCACAGGCACATTTTACAGAATAATAAGTGCCGCAGGCTTTCGTATAGAAATTGTAAAACCAATGTATTCGGATATGATTTTTGCTTGATATTTGCCTCGCAAACGCGGGGCTTTTTTATTAAATTTTTTTAATTGAAAAACATTAAAAAAATTGTACCTTTGCACTTTATAAATTTAATAAGAATATTATGAAAAATCTATACGTTATTTTACTTGCTGCGTTGTTTTTTGTGCCTGTTTTTGGGCAAAACAATGCTAAACTTTCGCCCTTTACAAGAGCAATTTTCAATACTCAAAACGACACTGTTTTAAAACAAAAATCGCCGTTGAAAAATTATTTGAAAACTTCCGAAGGCGATTTTCAAACTATTGGAGCATTTATTGAAGTTTCGGAAAATGCTGATTTACAGGCTATTGAAAGTCTGGGCGTGGAAATAAATTCTGTTGTCGGCACAATTTTAACGGCAAATATTCCCATTAATCAACTCGAAAATCTTACTGCGCTGCCCGATGTTAAAAGCATTGAGGCGGGTGTGCCTGTGAATAAACGAATGGACATTGCGCGCACCGCTGCAAATGTCGATTCTGTGCATCAGGGCTTTGTCAATAACACGCAGTACAAAGGCAAAGGCGTTGTGATTGGCGTTGTTGATATGGGTTTTGAGTACGGACATATCAATTTTTATGATAAAGCAGGCACAGAATTGCGCGTAAAGCGGGTTTGGAAACAAAAACAGTACAATTATGATACTGATAAATATTACACAACCCAAGAGCAAATTCTTGCTGCGGGGCGCGATGTTCAAGACGAAACTCACGCTACGCACGTTGCTGGAATTGCTGCGGGTGGGTATCAGTCGAATAATTTTAAAAATTATGGCGTTGCGCCCGATGCCGACTTGGTTTTTGTCAGTATGGGGTCGTCTAATGACCGCACAAACCTTGAAATTGCCAACGGCATAAAATATGTGTTCGACTACGCCGATGAAGTAGGGAAGCCCGCCGTTGTGAATGCAAGTTTGGGAACGCATATCGGACCGCACGACGGCACTTCGGTTTTTGACAGATATTGCGATGGGATTGTGGGCGCGGGCAAAATTTTTGTCGGCGCAGCGGGAAACGAAGGCAACGACCCGATACACGTTTCAAAAAATATTGAAACAACTGCCGATACACTAAAAACTTTTTTGGATATTTATATGTATTCGGGTTACGGCGGCGGCGGTTACGCAGATTTTTGGGGCGAGCCGAATAAAAGTTACAAAATGCAAATTGTCGAATACGACAGAACAAACAACAGCGTTGTAAAATCTTCCGATATTTTTAGTATTAATTCTGCAAATGAATATCAGGCAGATTTTAACACAACAACGCGCGGCTCGGTCTATATTTACACTCAACGCGACAATATCAACCAAAAAGCGAATGCTTTGATTATGGCAGGGTTTCAAAGTATTGCCTCAAATCATTTTATTGGAATAAAAATATTTTCAGACGAGGCTTGCACAGTTGACGGCTGGTCTGAAATTGGCTTTAAAGCGAACGGCGTTTCTGGCTGGGTTTCTGGCAACGGCAGTTCGTCTATGGGCGAAATCGGCGGCAGCGGCAAACGCACAATTTCTGTCGGGGCTTTTAACACCAGAACAAGTTTTACAAACTTATCAGGCAACAGTTATTCAAGCGGAGAAACGGCAGGCTCATTAGCCTCGTTTTCGAGCAAAGGACCAACTCCTGACGGCAGAGTTAAGCCTGATATTACCGCGCCAGGTCAGTTTGTTGTTTCATCTATGAGCGGCTCAAATACCATTATTGCAGATTATAAATCTTATTTAACAGACAAAGAAACTTTTAACGGCAAAAGTTACTATTTTGGCTCGTTGCAGGGAACTTCGATGTCGTCTCCGTTTGCGGCGGGCGTGGTTGCGCTTTGGCTGCAAATGAGACCAGACCTCACGCCGGAAGAGATTAAAGACGTTTTCGCGCACAGTTCCATTACGGACAACAAAACGGGCGCAATCCCAGAAAACGGCAGCAATATTTGGGGCTTTGGCAAAATCAACGCGCTTGAAGGTTTGCGGTATATCAAAAAAACGTATGGCGCAGAGCCGCCGGAATTGGCAAAAAATAAACCCTATTTTGTATATACTGCCAATATTAAAAGTGATGGACAATTTACAATATTATTTCCCAGAGAGGCAGAAAATATCAGGGTAAAATTCTATTCTGTTGAGGGTAAAATTTTATTTGAAAAACATTTTAATATTACGGTATCATCTTTGGAAGAAATATCATTTTCGTATAATTTGCCGAGAGGCTTATATTTGGGCTTAATTTATTATACCGAAACCGACAATGAGGGCAACAAAATAGAAAAAATATCAGGCGACAAAATAATTTATTAAATTTGTATTGTAATATAATTACAATAATTATGAGTGCTTTGGTTTTGAGAAATTATTTGTATCAACTGTAAAAACAGGAGAAATATGAATTATAATTCAAAATACTTATTTTCAAATAACGCAAAACCGTTCATAAAATGGGCAGGTGGAAAAAATCAACTGTTGGAACAGTTCAACGATTTTTATCCAAACGAACTGCGCAATGGCGTAATTAAAAATTATGTCGAGCCGTTTTTGGGCGGCGGTGCGCTGTTTTTTGCTCTTTCTCAAAAGTTTAAGATTGAAAAAGCGTATCTTTCGGATTTGAACAAGGATTTGGTTTTAACTTATCAGATTGTACAACGAAAGCCCGAAGATTTGCTTGATTTTTTGGAACAATATCAAAAAGAATACGACACAACCGAACAGGAAAAACGCAATGATTTATTTTTGGAAATCAGAAAACACTTTAATTGTCAGCGGTTTGAAATAAATTATAAAAAACTGTCTGATAACTGGATTTCGCGAGCGGCGCAGTTTATTTTTCTTAATAAAACCTGTTTCAACGGACTTTTTCGTTTGAACTCAAAGGGCGAATTTAATGTGCCTTACGGAAAATACAAAACGGCAAAAATTTTTGACGAACAGAATATTATGGCGGCTTCGGAATGTTTGAAAAATGCTGAAATTGTGCAGGCAGATTATACAAATTGTTGGAATGTTGTTAATGAAAACTCTTTTGTGTATTTCGACCCGCCTTATCGACCAATCAGTCAGACAGCAAGTTTTACGACTTATACAGGTTTTGAATTTCGGGACAGCGAACAGTTGAATTTGGCAAATTTTTACCGCAAATTAGACCGCGAAAAAGGCGCAAAACTAATGCTCTCAAATTCCGACCCGACAAACGAAAATCCGAATGACGATTTTTTTCAAAAAGCATATTTAGGCTTTTATATTTTCAAGGTTTTAGCAGGTAGAGCGGTAAATTGCAATGGCGAAAAACGCGGAAAAATAAAAGAACTTTTAATAACAAATTATCAAAAATAAATTATGAACAGCAATTCTTGGAAATCAATTTTTGATAAATACGAAATTCAAAAGCATAATTTTGAAAATGAGCCGTTTATAATTTCTGCGGAAATGATTAAGCAGGCGACAAAGCATTTTACAAAAACCAATGAACGTGAAGTTCGTATTCTTTGCAAGCAGGACAGCCGCGAAAACCGCCCAGATGTTTTTATTGATAATAATTTGTTCCTTTTGCCAACACGAAACGGCGAATATGCGATTGTAAAAGGCGAAGGATATATTGATATTCCTGAAATTCAAGATGTTGTGAAAATTTACAACTCAAAACTTGATTTTAAATTAGATACTTCGCAAATTGGAAATTCCGAAATGCAGCATTTGGATTTTGCTTATGCAGCGAGTTTAATCCGTACTTTTATGGAAGACGACAGTTTGGTTTTGACAATTCGCGGCAGAAAATATACACCAAAATTTTCATTTAAAGTTGGAAATCAAACAATTACACAGGAAAGCGTGCAAACAGAAGTCGATGCAGGCTATGAAGGCAGAAATCAGGTGGTTTTGATTGAGGCAAAAAACAGTTCGACCAAAAACACAATAATCAGGCAACTTTATTATCCATTTCGGCAATGGCAGGAACATACAAACAAATCTGTAAAAACATTATTCTTTGAAAAACGAGGCGATTTTTATTCACTTTGGCAATATGAATTTGCAGATGTAAATGATTATAACAGCATAAAACTTGTGAAGTCGCAGCAGTTTGAGATAATTCAAAAATAGGAAGTATGATGCCTAATAACCTTTTCATACAATCCGACAATGTTGCTAAACAACGGTTTAAAAGGTTAAAGTTTGCGATTTGCAAAAATGCAACTACAATTAATAATATAATAATAACAATATATGGCATTAATAAGAAATGTACGCGGTTTTGAGCCGCAAATTGGGGAAAATTGTTTTTTGGCGGAAACAGCCGTAATTATCGGCGATACCGTTATCGGAGACGGTTGCAGTATATGGTACGGCGCAGTTTTGCGCGGCGATGTCAATTCAATTCGCATCGGAAACCACGTCAATATTCAAGACGGCGCGGTGCTGCACACGCTTTACGAAAAATCGCAGGTGCATATCGGCGATTATGTTTCGGTGGGGCATAATGCGGTAATTCACGGCGCAACAATCAAAGACTACGCGCTTGTGGGAATGGGCGCGACTGTCCTCGACAATGCCGTTGTGGGCGAAGGCGCGATTGTGGCTGCAAATGCGCTTGTGCTTTCGGGTACAATCATTGAGCCGAATACGATTTGGGCGGGAGTGCCTGCAAAGTTCGTCAAAAAAGTTGCTCCCGAGCAAGCCTCCGAAATCAACCAAAAAATCGCTCACAACTACGAATTTTACGCAAGTTGGTTTAAAGA
>JAISKN010000203.1 GCA_031260925.1 Prevotellaceae bacterium
TTTTTATTCATATTTTTATATTATTAAATGTTTAATTATTAATCAGTTATCTTTTTTATTATTTTCCAATAGCCGCCTTTGTCTGGTCCGATGCGTTCGATGAAACCTTTCTTTTTAAGTTTTGCGATATTTACTTCTATTTTCCTTGCAGATATTCCTATTATTTCAGATAATTCTTTTGAAGAAATATTTTGATTTTCAAAAATATTTTTGACTATTAATTTTTGATTTTTAGAAATAGTTTCTCCGACCTTTTCTCCGACCTTTTCTCCGACCCTTTTCATACCGCTTTCTCCGACCTTTTCTGTGACATTGGTAATATTATCTGTGACATTTATCTGACCACTTTTCTGACCGCCTTTCATACCGCTTTTCTGACCACTTTCTCCGACCTTTTTTATACCGCTTTCTCCGACCTTTTCTGTGACATTGGTAATATTATCTGTGACATTTTTCTGACCACTTTTCTGACCGCTTTTTATATCACTTTTCTGACCGCCTTTTTCGGTAACATTTTCGGTAACATCATCGGTGACATTTTCCGCAATCAGCGTATTTATTGACAATGCTGTTACTTTAAAACCGTGCTGAAATTCCTCAAAAACAGGTAGAGGCGAGCCGTATTGTTCAAAAATACGTTTTACCCGTGCAATGCCTGAGCCGTATTTTTCTATCCAATTTATCTCTTTGAAAATTTTTGCTACAATTTTGTTGCGGCAAGTAGAAACGTACTCGCCTGTGCGCAAATTTTCGGCAGTGATATTGTCGGGCAAATGTCCGGGGTTGAAAAACTCAATACGGTCGGGGAAAATTTTGATAGACGAAGAGCCAAAATGCGTGTAATCACGATGAATAATCATATTCATAACTATCTCTCTGATAGCATCTAACGGATATTCCCAACGGTCTTCGCGGGCAGGATTGCCTGTAATTATCATCGCCTTGCTAACGTGTTTCATCACAAAAGCCATCACTTCATCAACTTCGGTAATCAGGTCGGTGGAAATGGTGATGCCGTCTTTTATGGTGATTGGGTCGTAAAAATGCCCCAATTCAATGTCCGAAATGGCAAAATCATTTTTCATTAACAACAAAAATCCTGCGTTAGTAAGTTTTCCGTCACGTATCAATTCCATTTTACTCAAAAATTCATACACATTATATTCGGCAGGAATGATATGATTTTTATTATAAAGCGCAATTAATTTTATGGCTTTTTCTTCGGAAATATCGGTTATAAAATGCTGATTGTCAATATAATAATCCCAACTGCTATTGAATGTTTGAATGTGCATATTCATCATTTCGTTCAAATTTAGCAAATGATTGGAATTGCCTACACGCTTAAAATATTTTCCCTTTACAGAAACGGGTTTTATCGGAAATTCTTTAACAAATAAAACCACAACTTGCTTATTATCAATGGTTTGTACTTCTACGTCAGGCACAATGCTCGGCTCGGTTTTGCCCTTGATTTCGTTAATCCACTGTACGATAGTTTCTTTGCCAATATTTACGCCAACAACGTTGCCGTCATCATTCACGCCAACATAAAGCGAGCCGCCTTTGGCATTGACAAAAGCAACAAGCGTTTCAATACATTCGGCATTGAAAGACGATTTTAATTCTATTGTAAGTGATTCCTGCGGTATCATTTTTTTGTAAAAATTTAATTTCTAAGGCATAAAAAATAAATAACTTATAACAGTTTTTTAATTCATATTTAACCACAGAGGCACAGAGTAATACAGAGAAAAAGGCAAAGAAAAATTTTAATTTTTCTCTCTGTGTGCTTGCTTAATTATTTATCAGATAGATGTTTAACATTATAAATTATTTTTTAATTATCATAAGGACACAGAGGTATTCTTATAAATAAGAATTATTAAACTCTGTGTTGCTCTGTGCCTCTGTGGTTAAAATATTATAGTTTATTCTTTTTGTATTACTAAATATCTCAAATCTCAAAATTTCATATCTCTATTACAGTTGCGCCCCACGAAAGCCCAACGCCAAAGCCTGCCAAAAGCACTTTCATTCCTTTTTTCAATGTTCCATTGTCGGTTAAATCTTTGATTGCCAACGGAATAGTTGATGAAACGGTGTTGCCTGTGAGAAGCAGATTATTGTAAAATTTGTCCTCCGAAATTTTCAGTTTTTTGCGCAAATAATCTAATATATATTTGTTTGCTTGATGAAAAACGTAATAATCAATTTCGTCAGCAGTTAATTCATTTTTAATCAACGTGTTTTTTACCAAAACGGGAATTTTTTGAATGGTAAAAGTAAAAATTTCGCCGCCATTCATATATAAATCGTTTTCGGTAACAAGGTTTTCTTCGCTGATAATCTGCGCATTAGCATCAAATTTGTGCCGCGCTGCACCGTTTGGCACAATAAGATTTTTGTAGCCGCTGCCGTCAGTGCCGAGTTCAAAATTCAAAATCTGACTGTTTTCGGAAAATTCCACAAGCGTTGCCGCTGCGCCGTCCCCAAAAATCGTGCGGTTGCCTTTGTCCTGCGGGTTAATGTACTTGCTGTACGTTTCGGCGGTTACGAGCAAGATTTTTTGCGCTATCTTCGCCTCTATCAGCCCTTTGGCAACAGCCAAGCCATAGACAAAACCGGAACAGCCAAGATTAAAGTCCAACGCGCCTGTTTCTTGCCTCAATCCAAGTTTGTCCTGCAAAATACAGGCTGACGTAGGCAAGTAATAATCAGGACTTTGCGTGCAAAGAAGTAAAAAATCAATTTCCGATTTATTGATATTATTTTCCGAAAAAAGTTTTTCGCAAGCCGCAAAAGCCAAATCCAACGCGGTTTCGTTTTCGCCTACAATTCGTCTTTCTCTAACGCCGATTTTTTCTTCAATTTTTTCGGGTGTCCAATCAGGAAATTGCCCCGAAAGTTCCTCATTTGTGAGAATTTTTTCAGGTAAATAATATGCTATATTTGAAATTTTACAACTCATTTTTTTTATTTTAAGACATTAGATTTTAGATATTAGAAGACAGAAATAGACATTTTAGACAGATAGACGTGTCTTTATAATTTCAAATTCCAAGATTTCATAATTAATAAAAAATAATCTCTTTTCTTGTGTCTTGTGTCTAATATCTTGTGTCTAATTATCTTTTTTAATCAATTTTTCGCTGAATTTCTGTACCACCACAGCAGGATTGCCGCGCACAATCGTATTTGGCGGCACGTTTTCATATACAGCCGACATTGCCGACACAACGGCATTTTCGCCGACTGTTACGCCGGGCATAACAACGGAATGAACAGCAACAATCGCCCGCTTTTTTATCACAACAGGCGCAACTTTTGCCTCAAAAATTCGCTCCCAATGCGGCAACGGATTGAAATGTGCCAAAAGTTCAGAACCCGAATTAACGCTCGCATCTTCCTCAATATAAATGTATTCGGGATAGGCATTGTCAATAAAAACGCACATTCCAATATACGCGCCATCGGCGATATTCACGCCTTTGAAGCGGTTGAGCGCAACTCTAATTCTGTTTGACGGCGCAAAATATGCCAACAAAAATAAGAAATAGTTACGAATGCGAATGTAACCATATTTAAACGGACTCATTGAGCGGCTTTCACCGCCATTTTTAAAAGTTTTTTTGAAACTTTTCTCCTGCCCGCCGTAAGGAATTGCCTTCGCCTCTTTTATTTGAAATTCACTTGATTTCATAATTTACAAAATTACAATAATTTTATTAATTTCACATATAATTCGCCGATTTTGTACAAAAAACGGTTTGAAATATACAAAAATCGTCCGTGTTCCACCAATTCGCCGCCGAATTTTGCTTTAAAATCGCGCGTGCCGTATTTTGTGTTCGGCTTGCCTGCGCCCATCATATCTAAACGGCTGAAATTGTGCGTTGCTGCGTATTCGATGCCTGCCCAAGTGGCTAATGTTGAGGAATATACGTTCTTGAATTTTCCGTCTAAGCCGCAAGCAAACCATTCATAAACCGTTTTATTTTTATGCAAAACGCAAACGCTGCCGCCGATAATTTGCTCATTATATTTTATGCCAAAAATTTTACATTCAGGCATTTTTGCGATTTTTTCAAAAAATTGATATGGAAACAGCGGCGTTTTTACCTTTGTTTTGTATAAAAAACTCAATAATTTGTAAAAATCTTTTACTTCGTCATTTTTAATTTCGACTATTTCTGCGCCTTGTGTTTGCGAAATTTTTATGTCGCGCCGTTTTGTGCTGCTGAGGTTTTTGTTTGCAAATTCAATATTTTCTGTCGCAATATGAAAATTCAGATGCGGTTGATAATTAAAACCATTTTTTGTAAAAATATTTTTATTGCAGGAATAATCAAAATAGTTGCGAAATTCAATATAAATCGCCTTTTTTTCAAGATTTTTGATTGTGAATTGCAATAATTTTGACAAAGCCTCTGCCGAAATATCTTGCGCCAACAACGCGCCGCTGTGAATAATCGCCCGCCGACTGAAAAAACGCTTGACTTTTCCGCCGTCTGCCACCACATAACCGCAAATCAGCCCAACTAAATTGTCATTTTCCGAAACGCCAAACGCAAATGGCTCTAAAAACGACAGCGAGCAATAAAAATCATAACACTCTTTCGTTTGAAAAAATGACGAAACAGGGGAAATTTTTATCAAATTTTCCCATTGTTTTGCCTCTATTTCTGAATTTTTTAAGAGTGCTATCATTTATTTTTTTATAATAGTGCGACACGTTGTCGCAGTTTTAAATGTGGTTATTTTTATTTTTGTTGCAAAATTACATTTTTTTATTGAAAAACTAAAATGATTATAATAAGAAATTCCACTTTTTTGAAAAAATGGTATTTCTAAACAAACTATTGCACAATTAAAAAATAATACATATCTTTGCACCAAAATTATTTTGTGTTAAAAATGAATAAAAATCAAAAAAATATTACCCAAATGTTTGGCAGAATGAAAAATTTTGCTAACACACACACACACACACACACACACACACACACACACACACACACAACCAACCTTACCTTTCGCGCGCGTAATATACTAAAAATTAATTTATTAGCAACATATAACTTCACTCTTTTTTCAAAGAAAAGAGCG
>JAISKN010000207.1 GCA_031260925.1 Prevotellaceae bacterium
GGAGGTAAAAATGATTGAAAAAATCAAAAATGGCAACAAACTTATTGAAAATGGAGTTGTTGCAGGTTACAAACTGATTGAAAAAAGCGTAGTTTCGGGCTACCAAGCAATCGAAGACGGCGTAGTTTCGGCTTACAAAGGTGTAGAAGACAGATTTGTTGATGCGTTTTTAGCAAAGGAGGGCGAAACACCCGAACAAGCCAAAGCGAGAATGCGAAATGAGCCAACTACCGAAAAAACGGAAAAGTAGAAATGATTTTTTTTGAAACAGCGGTAATTTATTTTATCGCTGTTTTTCTGTTTTTAAAACCAATTACAACCAAATACAACTAAATACAACCATTTCCCAAATTATTAATCAATAATTCAATTTTTATGAAAAAATAATTTGAATATCTGTAAAGTTACCTAAACCTTATTGTCATTGCGGGCTTGACCCGCAATCGTTAATAAAATACGATTGATTTTCAAACGATTGCGGGTCAAGCCCGCAATGACAGCGTGCTTTTAGGTGTGTATACAGGCGTTCATTAAAAATAATTTGTGAAAATCTGAGTAATCTGTGGACATTTTTTTTAAATTCCCAATTTTTCCCTTACTCTTTTCAGTGTTTCGAGTGCGATTGGGCGGGTTTTGGCTGCGCCTGCGAGCAGTTTTTCGTCTATTTCGGGCAGATTGTTGATGTAATAGTCGTACAAACGGCGTTGTTCGGCAAATTTTTCTAAAACCAATCCCAAAAGTTCGTTTTTGGCGTGTCCGTAACCGAAATTGCCTGCAAGGTATTTTTTGCGCAAAACCTCTATCTGCTCGTCTGCGGCTATCAGCGAATAGAGCGCGAAAATTTTATCAGTATCTGGGTCTTTTGGCTCTTCAAGCGTTTTGCTGTCGGTTTCTATCGCCATAATTTGCTTTTTGAGTTGCTTTTCGGGCAGGAAAAGATTGATAGTATTTCCGCGCGATTTCGACATTTTTTGTCCGTCAGTTCCCGGAACGTATTTTGTATTTTCCTGCAATTTTGCCTCTGGAAGTACAAACGTTTCGCCCATTTTATTGTTAAACCGCGCACCCATATCGCGCGCCATTTCCAAGTGCTGCAACTGGTCTTTGCCCACAGGCACTATCTGCGCATCGTAGAGCAAAATGTCGGCTGCCATTAGTACAGGATAGGTAAATAGTCCAGCATTTACGTCTTCCAATCTGTCGGCTTTGTCTTTGAACGAGTGCGCCAAAGTGAGCCGCTGATACGGAAAAAAGCACGACAAATGCCACGAAAGTTCGCACACTTCGGGTATGTCGCTTTGGCGGTAAAAATGCGTTTTGTCGGTATCCAAACCGCAAGCGAGCCACGCCGCCGCTATTTCGTAGGTGTTTGCCCTGAGCGTTGCGGCATCTTTTACCGTTGTTAGCGAATGCAGGTTTGCAATAAAAAGAAATGAATCATTCTCGGGTTTTGCCGATAGTTCTATTGCGGGCAAAATTGCGCCCAAAATATTGCCCAAATGCGGCGTGCCTGTCGCCTGTATTCCTGTTAAAATTCTCATATTTTTAAATTTCAGATTTCAGATTAAATAAAATGCAAAATTAGTGATTTTTTTGAAAAATGAAAAACATAATAACAAAGAAAAATATTTTTGTTATATAAAAAGTTATTATTTTTTTTGTAATTTTGCACCCGAAAAATTGTAATTCAAAAAAACAGTAATAAACTAATTATAAATTATGAAAAAATAATTCTGGATTGCTTCGGCTATCGCCTCGCAATGACGTAGCCCTTTGTTGAAACGACTGCCGTCATTGCGAGGTATTTCCGAAGCAATCCAGAACTAAATAATATTAGCAGTAATTAATTAATTATTCTATACTCTACACTCTAATATCTAAACTCTATATAAAATGAATATTTCATTTTCTTGGCTAAAAGAATATATTAAAACTGACTTAACAGCAGATGAAACCGCTAAAATTCTCACTTCCATTGGCTTGGAAGTCGGACATTTGGAAAAATACGAAAGTGTAAAAGGCGGCTTGGAAGGGCTTGTTGTGGGCAAAGTTCTCACTTGCGAAAAGCACGAAAACTCTGACCATTTGCACGTTACCACTGTTGATGTTGGCGAAAATGAGCCGCTGCAAATTGTTTGCGGTGCGCCGAATGTGGCTGCAAATCAGAAAGTTATCGTGGCAACTGTCGGCACAAAACTTTATCAGGGCGAGGAAAGTTTTACCATAAAACGCTCGAAAATTCGCGGCGTGGAAAGTTTGGGTATGATTTGCGCAGAAGACGAAATCGGCATTGGAACTTCGCACGATGGAATTATTGTTTTGCCCGAAAATGCTGAGGTTGGCGTGTTGGCGAAAGATTACTACAAAATTTCGTCTGACACCATTATTGAGGTTGATATTACGCCCAACCGCTCAGATGCAATCTCGCATTACGGCGTGGCGCGCGATTTGAACGCATATTGCCGCGCGCATAATATTCCTTCGCAACTTTCGCGCCGCTCAACAGAAAATTTTACCATTGATAACGAGAATTTAAAAATTGATATTTCGGTTGAAAATTCGGTTGCGTGTCCGCGTTATTCGGGCGTAACTCTCACAAATATTAAGGTTGCGCAATCGCCTGAATGGCTGCAAAACAAGTTGTTGGCTATCGGTTTGCGCCCGATAAACAATGTGGTTGATGCTACAAATTATCTTTTGCACGCATTCGGGCAGCCGTTGCACGCTTTTGATGCAGACGAGATTGCAGGCAAAAAAATTGTGGTGAGAAATGCCAAAGAGGGCGAAAAATTTGTTACGCTTGACGAAGTTGAACGCACGCTTTCGCCTAACGATTTGATGATTTGCGATGCCGAAAAACCAATGTGTATCGGCGGAGTGTTTGGCGGACTAAACTCTGGCGTTACAGAAAAAACCACTTCCATTTTTATCGAAAGCGCATATTTTAACCCTGTAAGCATCAGAAAATCAGCGCGTTATCACGGCTTGAATACAGATGCAAGTTTTCGTTTCGAGCGCGGAATTAATCCCAATGATGTAATTTATGTGCTGAAAATGGCTGCAATTCTGATAAAAGAAATTGCTGGCGGCGAAATTTCAAGTGAAATTATTGATATTTACCCAACAAAAATCAATGATTTTGAGGTTGAAGTTTCATTGCAAAAAATTCATTCATTAATTGGTAAAAATATTTCCGAAAAAGAGATTGAGGCAATTTTTGAAGGGTTGGAAATTGAGTATCAAGTAATGAGTAATTCAGTAATGAGTAATGAGTATCAAGTATCAAGTAATTCAGTATCAAGTAATGAGTATCAAGTATCAGGTAATTCAGTATCAAGTAATTCAGTATCAGGTAATGAGTATCGAAACAGGGAAACCCCCACTACTCACTACTCACTACTCACTACTCACTACTCACTACTCACTACTCACTACTCATTAAAAGTTCCTGCCTATCGTGTTGATGTTCAGCGAGATGTTGATGTGATTGAAGATATTTTGCGAATTTACGGTTATAATAATGTGGAATTTTCCGACAGTCTTAAATCGAATATTTCGTATTCGCAAAAACCTGATAATCATAAACTTCAAAACCTTGTTGCTGAGCAACTTACGGCAAATGGTTTTTACGAAATAATGAATAATTCGCTTACGAAAGAGAGTTATTACGAAAATTTAACGTCTTTTCCAAAAGAGCATAATGTTAAGATTATCAACGCATTAAGCAACGATTTGAGCGTGATGAGGCAAACGCTGCTTTTTGGCGGCTTGGAAAGTTTGGCGCATAACATTAACCGCCAAAATGCAAACTTGAAGTTTTACGAATTTGGCAACTGCTATCAATACACTGCCTGTCATTGCGGACTTGACCCGCAACCGCTCGCAAGTGATGACAGTTTAAAAGCATATTCCGAAACCGAGCATTTATCTTTGTGGCTCACAGGAAAACGCCTGCCGCAAAGTTGGCTGCGCAAAGAAGAGCCTGTAACTGTTTATGACTTAAAAAGTTACGTTCAAAACATTTTCTTCCGTCTGGGAATAAAAATTGAAAAACTGAAAATAATAGAAACCTCCAACGATATTTTTAGTCAATCGCTTGTATATGAGACTTTTGACAAGAAAAATCTTGCAGAAATCGGCGTTGTTTCAAAAGACATTTTGAAAATTTTTGATATAAATCAGGAAATTTTTTATGCAGATATAAATTGGAATTTGATGCTTGCGGAAAACGCAAAAAGTATAAAAAAGTTTGAGGAAATCTCAAAATTTCCCGAAGTTAAGCGTGATTTGGCACTGCTTTTAGATAAAAATGTGTCGTTTTCGCAAATAGAGGAACTTGCCCGCAAAACAGAGAAAAAACTTTTGCAGTCGGTTACGCTTTTTGACGTTTATGAAGGTAAAAATCTGCCCGAAGGCAAAAAATCGTATGCCGTTACTTTTGTGCTGCAAGACAAAGATAAAACCCTTACAGACAGCCAAATAGATGCCGTAATGAATAACTTTATAAAAGTTTTTGAAAAAGAATTAGATGCAAAATTAAGATAAAAACTAAATATTAAAAATTAAATAAAATAGCATTATTCTCATATTATCGAAATCTACAAATTTCTAAAAGCGTGAGAATAAGTTGCGAGTGGTTGCGCTACGGCGCAAACTATTTCGCGCTTATTTACGCAAGCGGTTTTGTAGAGCCTGATAATAGAAATAAGCAAAAAACCGAAACAGTTTGCGTTATTTTTATGAAAAAATCAAAACCAACCAATATGGGCAATGTTGTCAGGCGGAAACTTTTAGAGCAAAAGCGTTCTATTTCTTGGCTTGCAAATACTATCATTTATGATAGAGGTAATTTGTATAGAATGCTTCACAAAAAAGATGTAAATCTTCATATATTGAGGCGAATTTCTTACGCGCTTAAATACAATTTTGTGAGGATAATTTCTGATGAAATAGACGAAGACTTTGTATATAACGTAGAAAATGATGTAGCGAAAAGTACATCAAAATGATGTGTTTTTCGCTACAAAAATATTTTTTTCATAAATAAATAATTATAACCTTTGCAGAGTTATTTTAATTCATTAACTTTGCCCCGTCAAAAGGGCAGCAAAAACAATTTTATCTATGAAAAAGGTATTTATTTTTGCGGCAGCAGTCGCAATCGGGTTCTCGGCTTGCCAAAAAGTCGAACTGGCGGCAGATAATAATCTGCCTGTTAAACAGAAAGCAACTGCCAATGGCGGTTATTCTGACTATATTCTTTCCGAAGCAGACGCTATTGCGTTAGTTGAGAAAGATTTACAAAATGCGGGCGGCGAATTTGCCAAAAAAACAGTAGCAAATATTGAGCCGATTTTGTTCTCTGATTTTGAAGATTCCGAAAAGGGATTTTTAGAATTGCAGCAGGCAGAGATTATAAAACTTTCCGACCCTGCGTTGTATATTGTATCATTGCAAGACGGCGGCTTTGCATTGGTATTCCCTGACAAAGATTTTGGAGTGTCGGTTATTCACGCTCAAACAACAGGTGAAATGTCCCAAGATGATGTACAATATGCAAATATTGAGCGACCTTCAAAGCCAGGCAATCCATATCCGTCAGATAGGACACTTGCTGCAATAAAACAAGCGGAAGATTTTATAATGAAATTGTTTCGAGAGCATACGGTAATTCCTACTTTTCTCGATATCACTGGCAATGGCTATGACAATGACAAAAACAGGTATATTATAGTGGGTAAACGCACAGGCAGTGGTTCTATGCCATCAATTAAATATGGTGATTGGGAAACCGTTGAGGGCGGAGTACATCTTGTTGCTGTTAATAACATTTGGGGGACAGGTTATCCATTGGATATTTATGCAGCAACCCAAAGTACGAATATACCAATAAATGGTTCGACATCAACCCCGAATATTGTGTTAAAGTCTATTGCGCCTACAGTATTGGAGTTTTTTGCGTTCTTTGAATATCCTAATTCTTTGCTCGGAATAAATAATATAGACTGGACAGATATTAAACTGCATACTGCCTCGTCTGTTGCGCCTCAATTAGCATACAAAATAAACCAGTATCTTTTCAGCCCTACCAACCTGTTGAGAATGGAGTGTGGAGGAATATTTTCAAATGCTGTCTATCAGCAATATGTTTATAATGCCTCACAGCCAACTCATATTGTTTCTGCCAACCACCCTGTAATTATATTTATAGATAATAATAATACGCCTGCATTGGCTTATAAAGAAGAAGTGCAGAGGCGGGAATGTACTTACAAACACAATTTATCCACCGTCTCATATTATGAGTATCAAAGTAAAATTCATTACTATGTTAGTTCATTAAGTGGCTATGATGAAGTCTTCACTGATACTTCGTTAAATACTTTTTATTACATTTCTTATTAAATTAATTGGGCAGTAATAGGCTAAAAAAAACTATTACTGCCTTTATTTTCAATTTTATGAAAAAATATGTATTTATATTTTTTTTGTCAATTTATTGTTTTTCTTGCAAACAGGAAATTAATAATGAATTTGATAAAGTTATTTTGTACTATTATGGGCGTTCGCCCATAGGCACTACGTTTGAAGTGCCTGTACAGTTTTACAACAGTGGTAAAGAAATTGCTTCATTTACTTTATATAGTTATAATGCTGATTTAGAAAACGGCATATATAAATATAATGATACAACTTATGCAGGCATAAATTGGGTGCGTAACAGTTATTATGTAGATAAAACTTTTTATAAAGGGTTATGCAAGTGGGGAGACAAAATAATTACAGACGGCTCTGTAACCGTTACAAAAGAAAACAATACATATACATTTATCGTTGATGTTATAGACAATACAGGGAAAAAACATACAGGCAAATTTAAAGGTAATGTAACAAAAGAAAATAAATATCCGCAAAGTGAAATAAAAGGTAAATTTGCAGAGGTATATGTAGCAGATACAGGTTGGCAGGGAGCACATAAGTTGATGATTGGACTTGAGGGCGGAGATACATTTTATAGTTTAAAAATTTATTATTCTGTGCCTTGTGAGGAAATGCCTAACGACATTGTTGGTGTTTATCAAATAAACAATGGTATTCAATCTTCAAAATATTGGTGTGATATTCTAAATCGGAATATGATTAATTTGGCAGATGGTCAAATAACGGTGTCGCGTGATAATAATAAATATAAAATAGATGTAGATGTAACAGATGTAAATGGTTATAGAATACAAGAATGTTTTGACGGCGGGTATTTTGGGTCAAGTATTTATTGAAAAAATATTGTGTGCTATTGCTCTATACTTTGCTTTTTATGCCACAAGTCAAAAAATAAAAAAACAAACACAAAACCTGATTTGCACAAATTGAAAATTATAGCAGAAATAGAATAAAAATGAAGTAACCTGTCATTCCCGCGCAGGCGGGAATCCCATTTGTAGAATGGAGTAAGGAGATTCCCGCCTGCGCGGGAATGACACCTATTTTTTAGCGAACTTAATCATTTTTAAGTAATATAGGTAGGCTAATTTTAGTTGCTGAATTTGTAATTATGATTTATTATAATTGCAAAAAGAAAAAAGCAAAAGAAATTGAAAATTGAATTTTAAAAAAGTGCAGAAATTTTAAAAATGTTTCTGCTTTTTTTTGTACTTTTGCACTTTAAAAAAAACAAAGCAACTGACAAATGAAAAAATATTTTTTAATAACACTGCTAACTCTTTTCTTGTTTTCCTGCACAAATGAAAAACGGAAGGCAGACCTTACAGGCATTGATTTTGAAATAAAAATTCAACGTTTTGATAAAGATTTTTGGGCGTTGAAAACCTCTAAAAATCAGGCGGAAGATTTGCAAAAACTGTATGAAAAATACCCCGATTTTGCGCCGCTATATTTTAATCATATCATATATCTTGGCGATGATAAAGAACTTATTTTGAAATTTATTAACGATACTGTTGCCGATAAACTCTATTCCGATGTGTTGAAAAAGTTTGACGATGTAGAAAAAATCGAAAAACAACTCACAAACGCTTTTCGGCGAGGGCATTATTTCTTTCCGCAACTGTCTGTGCCGCAATGTGTTATGTGTGTGTCGCTGCTAAATCAAAATGTGATTGTGTCCGACAGCCTGATTGCACTCGGAATTGACAAATATCTCGGCGCAGATTACCCGCTGTATGAATTAAGCCCCGAAAATTATCCTTATTTGCTTGCAAACTGGCGACCCGAAAAGGTCGTTTCTGACTATATTTTTGCGTGGCTTTCGACAGAATTTGAGTTTGACCCGCAGAGTGAGCGTCTGCTTGATGAAATGATTTACAAAGGGAAAATTCTTTATCTCACCTCACTTTTGTTGCCAAAAGAAAAAGAGGAAACGATAATGGGCTACTCGCCTGAGCAATGGAAATGGTGCAAAAAATATGAGCGCGATATGTGGCAGACGTTAATTCAGCAAAAACATCTGTTTTCTACTGACTATTTTTTGCATATAAAATATTTGAACGATGCGCCTTTTACACAGCCTTTTTCGCAAGAATCGCCAGGGCGTGCAGGCGTTTTTATCGGTTGGCAAATTATTGAAAGTTATATGAAAAACAACCCCGAAGTTACACCTTTGCAACTGATGCAAAATGCTGATGCACAGGGAATTTTTGAAAAATCTGGTTATCAACCTTAAATTAAAAATTAACAATTAATCATTAAAAATTAAAAAATTTATTATCAATGAAAAAACTTTTTATCATTACGGTTTCATTGTTTTTTTGCATAAATATTTTTGCGCAAAAAGACACAACAGGTTTTGTTTTTACCACTGTTAAGGAAAACAAAATTACATCAATCAAAAATCAAAACCGCTCATCAACTTGCTGGGCGTTTTCGGGTTTGGGCTTTTTGGAGGCGGAACTGCTGCGTTTGGGCAAAGGCGAACACGATTTTGCCGAAATGTTCGTGGTTTATCACACAATGCTCGACCGCGCGCAGAATTATGTCCGCTTGCACGGCGAAAGTTCCTACTCGCCCGGCGGCAGTTTCTACGATGCGCTCTATTGCTGGAAAACCTACGGAATGGTGCCGCAGTCGGCTATGAACGGCATTATGTACGGCGACACTCTGCACGTTCATAACGAACTCGACAAGGTGGCGGGCGCATACGTTGATGCCATTGCCAAAGGCGATTGGAAAAAACTTACTCCTGTTTGGCAGAACGGTTTGAGCGCGATTTACGACACATATCTCGGCAAATTGCCTGAAAATTTTGATTATAACGGCAAAAAATATTCGCCGCGCACTTTTGCCGACAGTTTTGGGCTGAATATTGACGATTATATTTCGCTCACTTCCTATTCGCATCACCCATTTTATTCGACTTTTGCTATCGAAGTGGCTGATAATTGGCGAATGGCGCAGTCGTATAATCTTCCGCTTGACGAATTTATGCAGACGATAGAATACGCTGTTAATCAGGGCTTTACAGTGGCTTGGGCGAGCGATGTAAGCGAAATCGGCTTTACGCGCACAGGCGTTGCTGTGATGCCCGATGCCGACAAAGGCGCGGAAATCACCGGCTCGGATATGGCGCATTGGACAGGGCTGACTGCTGCTGACAAAAAGACGGAACTCACCACGCGACCGCTGCCCGAAATCGAAGTTACGCAGGCGTTGCGACAAAAGGCTTTCGATAATTGGGAAAGCACAGACGACCACGGAATGTTGATTTACGGCATCGCCAACGACCAAAACGGCAAACCCTATTTTTTGGTTAAAAATTCGTGGGGCAAAGCAGGCAAATATGACGGTATTTGGTACGCCTCAAAAGCGTTTGTGGCTTATAAAACAATCAATATTATTGTTCATAAAAACTCAATTCCAAAAGAAATTTTGAAAAAATTGGGAATAAAGTAGATTTTAGACACAAGACCGCTACGCTTTTAGACACAAGATAAAAGACACAAGACAGGTGCAAGATTAAAAAACTTTTGCCTGTCTAATTTTTTAAAAAATGTTTGCAAAAAAAATGCTATCTTTGCAAACATTTTTAACAGAAAAAAATATTTTGATGAAAGAGAAGAAAAATCAAGATAAAATATTAACAGACATCACAAATAACGAATATAAATACGGCTTTTCCACTGATATTGAAACCGAGATTATTCCAAATGGGCTGAACGAAGACGTTGTTCGTTTTATTTCTAAAAAGAAAAACGAACCCGAATGGCTGTTGGAATACCGCTTAAAAGCGTTTCGACATTGGCAAAAATTGGAAATGCCCACTTGGGCGCATTTGAAAATTCCGACTATTGATTATCAGAAAATTTCGTATTACGCTGCGCCAAAAGTCCCCCTTGAGGGGGGGGGGGGGGCTATTGACCCCGAATTAATAAAAACATTCGACAAACTCGGAATACCTTTGCACGAGCGGGATATGCTGCTCGGCAAAGCCCCTAAAATAGAGGGGCTTGGAATGGCGGTTGATGCAGTTATGGACAGCGTTTCGGTGAAAACTACGCATAAGGCGGTTTTGGCTGAAAAGGGAATAATTTTTTGCTCGATGTCGGAGGCGGTTGCCAATCACGGAGATTTGGTGCGCAAATATCTCGGCTCGGTAGTGCCATATTCCGACAATTTCTTTGCCTCGCTCAACTCTGCCGTTTTTTCTGACGGCTCGTTTGTTTTCATTCCAAAAGGGGCGCGCTGCCCAATGGAACTTTCGACATATTTTCGCATAAATGCCATTAATACAGGGCAATTTGAGCGTACATTGATTGTTGCCGAAGACGAAAGTTATGTGTCGTATCTCGAGGGTTGCACCGCGCCGATACGCGATGAAAACCAACTCCACGCCGCGATTGTGGAGATTGTGGTTATGGAAAATGCGGAAGTGAAATATTCCACTGTGCAAAATTGGTATCCGGGCGACAAAAACGGCAAGGGCGGAATTTATAATTTTGTAACAAAACGCGCTTTGTGCAGCGGCAACAACTCAAAAGTCAGTTGGACACAGGTGGAAACAGGGTCGGCGATTACTTGGAAATACCCAAGTTGCGTGCTGAAAGGCGATAATTCGATTGGCGAATTTTACTCTGTGGCGGTTACTAACAATTATCAGCAAGCCGACACAGGCACAAAAATGCTCCATTTGGGCAAAAATACCAAAAGCCGCATTGTTTCAAAGGGAATTTCGGCGGGCAAAAGTCAAAACTCGTATCGCGGACTTGTGCAGATAGCCGAAAATGCTGACAATGCACGCAATTTTTCGCAGTGCGATTCGCTGCTTTTGAGCGACACTTGCGGCGCGCACACGTTCCCGTATATGAACTCAAAAAACCCGACTGCGATACTTGAACACGAGGCGACAACGTCAAAAATCAGCGAGGAGCAACTTTTTTACTGCAATCAGCGCGGTATTGCCACCGAAGACGCAGTTGCGCTTATTGTCAATGGCTACGCAAAAGAAATTATCAACAAACTGCCAATGGAATTTGCCGTAGAAGCACAAAAATTGCTGTCGATTTCGTTGGAAGGGAGCGTGGGATAATTTAAAATGTAAAATTTAGAATGTAAAATTTAAAATGAAAAATTAATAACATAAAACCACATACCACACGAACAAAAAAAATGTTCGTGAAGTTTGTCAAATCGTGGTAAATTAAAAAAAAGCATTGTTAATGATTGTATTATTAACAATGCCTTTTCTCTACATTGCAAACAAACCGCAACACGTTTTTAGAATGTGCTGCGGTTTTTTGTAGTTTTAACCCCTCTGTCCTTCGGACATCTCCCCTTTAAAAAAAGGGGACATTCGGGTTTTGCAAGGTTTCTGCTCTTTTTTGATTAATGATTGCAAAAAAACGCCCGTACAGGTCGCACATAACCGCCGTTTGTTCCCCAAGCACTCTGTTTGGCACTTTCGGATTGAAGACCCTGTTCATTTGTGCCAAAGTCCTGCCCCCAAACATTGTCGTTTCTGTTCGGGTCATCGTGCTGGCTCGAAGTCCAATACCATTTTATTCCAGCAGAGGCGGGATAGACTTTGCTTTGATACAGTGCATTCAACTCGTCTTTGCTCGGCAAAAACCAGTCCGCTTTGCCGCCGCCGCTGTAACTTACGCAATAGTTGGCAACGGGGAAGTCCCACTTTTCTGTGTCTGCGGCAGCAGGTAAAGGTAAAACAGTGGCAACAATGGCGGCAGTGTTTGCCTGCCCTGTGCCAATGGCTGTGCCTTTTGCGCCTTCAACAATGTACCAAGTGGCAGTTAAATCGGCATCATCAGGGTCGCCGTTATCGTCAAAATAACCTTTTGCCCATTCGTCAATCTTGCTTTCGGCAGGTGCTGCTTCGAGATATTTCCACGCGGGGTAAGTTGCGCCGCTTTTCACATAAAATACTTTTCCGCCTGTCGGGGTTGTGTCGCCGATTTTGTAGCCCCATTTGGCGTAAAGCGTTAAGTTGGCAGTTACCGTAGCGTTGAAATCGTAGGGATTTCCGCTGAAATCTGCCGTTGCGTACCAACCATTGAAATCTTCGTGATTGGGGTTGTCCATTGCCTGCGGCTCGGTTGCTTTTGCGCCTTTGTCAACCGTTTGGTCGTCAGGCGCGGTTACTCCGCCATTGGCTACAAACTTGACAGTATAACTGCTTTCGTTTGTAGGTTCATTTCCCGGGTCGCAACCCGAAGACACTGTTACTGTTGCGAGGCAGGTTGCTATCGCTACCACACTCCTCAAATTGAAAAGTTTTCTCATTTTGATAAAAAATTTAAAAATTATTGATTAATTATAAATAAAAAACTTCGCTCTTTTCTTTGAAAAAAGAGTGAAGTTGTATGTTGCTAATAAATTAATTTTTAGTATATTACGCGCGCGAAAGGTAAGGTTGGTTGTGTGTGTGTGTGTGTGTGTGT
>JAISKN010000111.1 GCA_031260925.1 Prevotellaceae bacterium
TTTTAATAATATATTGTTGATAATGAAAAAAATTTTGATTAACTTTGCTTTCGATTTTTGCTATGGAATTTATTTCAGCATTTTATAAAAATAAAAACTAATTAATTATTTATAAATCAATTATTTACAATGAAAAAAAGAAATTTTTTAATTGCTACGGCATTAATTTTATTAACGGCTTTTGCTTGCAAAGTTCCGAAAGAATTTTTGAAAGACTTGAAAGCAGACCCAAACCCGCTTGAACTTAAAGGCGGAAAAATAACGTGCAAAGTAGAAGGCACGTTTCCAGCGAAATATTTTGTAAAAAATATGGAACTGACTGTTACTCCTGTGTTGAAATCAAAAACGACAGGAAACACTATTAAAGGAACGCCTAAAGTTTTTCAAGGCGAAAAATTTAAAGGTAATAACCCTGTAATTTCCTTTAAAAATGGCGGAAAATACGAACAAACCGCAGAGTTTAACTATTCGCCTGAATTTGACCAGTGCGAACTTTATTTTGAGGCAACCGCTCAAATTAAGAAAAAAACTATCAATTTTGAGCCTGTTTTGGTTGCTGATGGTTTGATTACAACGCCGAATTTGATTTATACAAATGCAGGCGAATTGGGAGCAAAAATTATTGCTGATAATTTCCAAAAAGTTATTGAACAAAAAGAAGATGCTGAAATCAAATTCCTTATTCAACAATCTGACATTCGCAGCGCAGAACAAAAAACTTTGGTTGATTTGACCAAGAAAATTCAGGCTGTTAAAAAAGAGGGCGTTAATGTAAAAGGTTTGGAAATTTCGTCTTACGCATCGCCCGATGGTGGACAGGAATTGAATGAAAAACTTGCTCAGTCGCGCGAAGATGCAACCACGAAATCTATTAATCAACAGTTGAAAAAACTCAAAACAGAAGTTTCTATCAGCGGCAATTTTACTGCACAAGACTGGGAAGGTTTCAAAACTTTGATGGAAAGTTCTGATATACAAGACAAAACGGTGATTTTGAACGTGTTATCTATGTATTCAGACCCAGAACAGAGAGAAAAAGAAATCAAAAATCTTTCGGCTGCTTACAAAGAAATTGCAGATAAAATTTTACCTCAACTTCGCCGTTCAAAACTTTCTCTTGCAACCGAAATTCTCGGAAAATCTGACGAGGAAATTTCAAATCTTGTAAAATCTGACCTGTCTAAACTTTCTGTTGAGGAACTTCTTTATGCTGCAACTCTCAATGAAGATGCTGCTTACAAAGAAGATATTTACAAAAAAGTTGTTGCACAATATCCAAATGATGCAAGAGGTTACAATAATCTTGGCGTTGTTCTAATGTCTAAAAATGATTTGAATGAGGCAGACCGCAATTTTACCAAAGCGTTGGATTTGGACAAAAATAATGTAACTGCAAATTTCAACAAAGGCGCAGTGCTTGTAGCAAAAGGAGATTTGGAAAATGCAGAAACTTATCTTGGCAGAGCGGGTGGAGTAGGCAAAGAACTTAATTTGGCAAACGGTGCAATCGCAATCGCAAAAGGCGATTACAAAAAGGCTGTTTCTCTTTATGGCAATACAGAAACGAATAATGCCGCTTTGGCAAAAATTCTTAATAAAGATTATAGCGGTGCAAAAAATATTTTAAACAGCATCAAAACTCCTGATGCAAAAACATATTATTTGTATTCGATTGTGGCTGCAAGAACAAATGACAGCAAAGCCTTGCTGGAAAATGTTGCAAATACATTGAAAGCCGACAAATCTTATAAAGATAAATTTTTGAAAGACAGCGAATTTAAAGCGTATTTGGAAAATGTTGCTTTTGCAGCACTTTTGAAATAATAATTTGCACGCAGATAACGCGGATTTAATGGATAAACGCAGATTGTTAACTGATTAATAATCTGCGTTTTATCTATTTTTATTTTTAATAAAATCTGCGTAAATCCGTCTAATCAGCGTCATCTGCGTGCTTATAAGACAACTATTTTTTTTCTTTAAAACAATTCGGTTTTTTGATAGAAAAAAAGTAACTTTGCATCTTTGAGTTTTTTAATAAAAATTGTATTAAAAAATATATAAAACACTGATAATCAAATAATTACAACTTATAACCGTCTTTATTCTTTTAGCGAAAGCGGTCTTTGTTCTTTGTTCAAAAAATAAATGAAATTTTTGTATGACGTAATAATAATTGGTGCGGGACACGCAGGCTGTGAGGCTGCTGCTGCTGCTGCAAATCTCGGTTCGAGTGTTTTGTTGATAACGATGGATATGAACAAAATTGCTCAAATGAGTTGCAACCCTGCCGTTGGCGGCATTGCTAAAGGACAGATTGTCAGAGAGATAGATGCGCTTGGCGGTTTTATGGGAATTGTAACAGACGACACCGCAATTCAGTTTCGTATGCTAAACCGTTCAAAAGGCGCAGCAATGTGGAGTCCGAGAGCGCAGTCAGACAGGCAAAAATTCATTAATCGTTGGCGCGAAATTTTAGACTCATTGCCAAATCTTGATATTTGGCAAGATACTGTAAAAGAGTTAGTTATAGTAAATAATCAGATAAAAGGCGTAAAAACTTTGTTGAATGTGGAGTTTGCTGCAAAAAGTGTTGTGCTAACAGTTGGCACATTTTTGAACGGTTTAATTCATATCGGAAAAACACAAATTTCGGGAGGCAGAATTTCTGAGCCTGCAAGTTATGGCATTACAGAGCAGTTAAAATCGCTCGGTTTTGAAACTCAAAGAATGAAAACAGGCACGCCTGCGCGAATTAACGGCAACTCTGTAGATTTTTCAAAAATGACAGAGCAGACAGGCGACAACGATTTTCACAAATTTTCGTACCTTGTGCGAGAAAAAAGCGATTTAAAAAAACGTTCCTGTTGGCTTACGCATACAAATTCTCTTACGCATCAGATTTTGAAAAATTCGATAGCAGAGTCGCCGCTTTATAATGGACAAATTCAAAGTATCGGACCGAGATATTGTCCGAGTATAGAAACGAAAATCATTACTTTTGCAGACAAAGATTCGCATCAACTTTTTCTTGAGCCTGAGGGAGAAACCACGCAGGAGTTTTATTTAAACGGTTTTTCGTCATCTTTGCCGATTGAAGTTCAAATAAATGCGCTGAAAACTATTGAAGGTTTTGAAAATATAAAAATCTATCGTGCAGGTTACGCAATTGAATATGACTATTTTGACCCGACACAATTAACAAATACGCTTGAAACTAAATTAGTGAAAAACCTGTTTTTTGCAGGGCAAATCAATGGGACAACAGGTTACGAAGAGGCTGCGGGGCAAGGAATTATTGCAGGAATAAATGCGCACATAAATTCATTCGGCGGCAAAGAATTTACGCTGATGCGCGATGAGGCATATATCGGAGTTTTGATTGACGACCTCATAAACAAAGGTGTTGATGAGCCTTACCGAATGTTTACTTCGAGAGCCGAACACAGAATTTTGTTGAGGCAAGATAATGCCGATTTGCGTTTAACGGAAAAATCTTATAACGCAGGTTTGGCAAAAGCAGAGCGGTACAATCTTTTAAAATCGAAACAGGAACAGATTAAATTTATCACAGAATTTTTGCAAAATAACAGTGTAAAACCTGAAATTATTAACTCGTATTTAGAAAAAATTGGCTCGTCTTTGATTTCTCAAAAGGCAAAATTGCACGATATTCTTTT
>JAISKN010000229.1 GCA_031260925.1 Prevotellaceae bacterium
CACAAAAATAAAAACAACGCACACTCCCTCCCCTTTGGGGAGGGTCGGGGTGGGGTCTATTACATCGCCGACCCCGCAGGCGAAAAATACAAACTCACCGCTGACGAACTCTTAAAATGTTGGGCATCAACCGTAACAGACGGCGAAAAAACGGGCACAGCATTATTATTAGAGCCAACTCCCGATTTCTACACAAAAGAGATTGCAGACGAAAAAAATAAAAAATCAATTTCGTTTTTCTTTCGTTATTTGCGCCCTTTCAAGAGCCAGATTGTGCAACTTTTTATCGCGTTGATAATCGGCAGCATTCTGTCGCTGATATTTCCGTTTCTCACGCAAAGCATTGTAGATAACGGCATTGCAACAAATAATTTGAGTTTTGTAACGCTGATACTGGTTGCTCAACTTGTGCTTTTCTGTACTCAAACGGCTGTCGGTTTTTTGCAAAGTTGGGTTTCGCTGCACGTCAATGCGCGGATTTCCATTTCGCTTATTTCCGACTTTCTGGCAAAACTTATGCGGCTGCCGTTGCGCTTTTTCGACAGCAAAAACGTGGGCGATATTATGCAGCGTATCGGCGACAACGACCGTATAAAGTCCTTTCTCACAGGCAGTTCGCTCACAACACTATTCTCATTTTTCAATTTTGTAATTTTCGCCTTTATTTTGGCATATTACAGCGCAAAAATTCTTGCGGTTTTCCTTTTGGGCAACATTTTATATGTGGTTTGGGTAATGCTTTTTCTTTAAAGCGCAATTCAAATAGCAAAAAAACACCTACCCCAAAAACAGCCGTAATTAATTAAAATACAAGCACTTACAAAAAAAAGCAAAAAAAACAGATAGCAAGACAACTTAATTTCACTATAATTGAACTTAATTTTACTATAATTTTGCTTGATTTTACTATAATTAAACTTAATTTTGCTTAATTGTATGTGCTGAAAATATAGATTTAATCAGCACTTAAACACTTTTTATATAAGTATTTAAGTGCTGATTAAACAACCGCCAAAAAGCACAAAAAAAGGCATAAAAGACCCGAAAAACACCCAAAAATATACTGACAAAATGGCAAAAATACTCGTTTTTTTAGTTAAATGTCGTTAAAATTACACTTATTTTACACAAAATTTACACTAAAATTGCTCCAAGATTGTAAAATTTTGGGGCTATTTTTTTGTTAATAATTCAATGATTTTTTCTTTGTCTTTTATTATTTTTTCGAGATATTCAATCCTAATATTTGCTTTTTCAAGGTCTGATTGAAACGTATTAATTTCAATATTGCCTGTGATTTTGCTATTATTACCACTATGCCCTATATTTGTGTTAGGTTGATGCTCTTTTTTTAGCATTTCGCCTTCGCCTGTTAATAACCAGTTTGCGTTCAAATCCGTATATTTTTGTAGAATTTTTGATATATTTTCTTGAGAAATTGCACCTCTTTTGCGACCTTTTCCTATTAATCCATTAGAAATACCCGCCTCTACGGTAATTTTATTATCATTTAATTGCTTGATTTTCATATACTTGTCAAGACGTTCAAAAAAAGTTAGCATTTTTTCTATATTTTATTTGTTTATGTAGAAATTTTGATATATCTTTGCACCGATTATTCAAATGTATAATATTAAAAAAATCAATTTTTATGAAAAACGAACAAACAACTCTCAAAACAGATGCGCCGATTGGAATGTGCGCTCATCAAAGAACCCAAGAAAAAGGGTATTCAGACATTAGTTTTAAAACTAATAGTCGTAAAGATGCAATCAACAAAATTACAAAGTTTATTGAAGAACTTCCTTATGACTATGAAATCATTTTGTCAATTAATGCTGTGTGCGGCAACGAACCTGTTTTTAGTGAGTGCCCCTTTTATAACGCTCAGTTACCAAATTCTGACGCTGTTCTATTAAAGCCTCAATTTCCTGATGACCGCAAGTGTTCTGCTCAAAAGTAGTTACCTGCCCTGAATTATTTATTCCTGTAATTTGGTAAGAAGGGCAGATGCCACAAATTGGGCATTTCACATTAAAAATATAATCTAAATCAGCAGTATTCATAATAAAAATATACAAATGTTTAACGCCACAAAGGTAATAAAAAAATGGAAACAAAACAAGAAACAAAAAAAATAGTGCCGCGACACGGCTTTATCAACGAATTGGCACGGTTGTGCCAATGTAGCCGCCACACCGTACGGTTGGCGATTTACGACAATCAGAACGGTAAAAAATCTGATTTTGTAAGAAAAATGTATAAAACAAAATATATAAATTTTTAAACAAAAAAAACATTATGAAAAACAAAATTTTCGCTCTCTATGAATATAGATTGAGCAATGTAAAAAACAATCGGGAATATAGTAGATACTTCATTGAACTCTACGAAGTTTCCTGCAAAATTGAAATATCATTTGATATTTTCGATGAAATCATTAAAAGGAATAATGGTGAATTATTTGAAACTGATGATGAAAAAATAATATGGGAAGATGGTGATGTTCCCTTTTACATTAATGCCACAAAAAAAATTCTGTGGATGCGACAGTATGCAATAATTTATTAACTCTTATAAATAAAAAAAATTATGATTAAAGTAGAAGTAAAGCCTATCGAAGGCAAAGTAAAAGAAAATGGATTAGTGGACACCGAAAAAACTGTACGAGTTTTCGGCATCAGAATTTACAGGAAAAGGGTATTCTTTCCATTAGAGAAAGAGTTTAATACTCCCTATATGTGTAAATTTTAATCATTTTCTCTCAAAAGTCATTGGGTTGGCTTTTGAGAACAAAAAATAGAGTTATTTATTAATAATAAAAAAGAACAAAAATTTATGAAAACAGAAATAAATATCAAAAAACTAATCGGCACATTAGTAATGGTAGGCGATAATATCAACGCCACCGAAATAGAGGAAAAAGTGTTAAATGCGCTCACTAATGCTATAAATGCAGCGGGACCTAAGGAATTAGAAAACCTTAGATATCACAAAGATACAAGTGTGGGGTTGTGGTGTATAGACAGAAATCCAAAAGAAGTATCAAAAGAGTGGATTAATGAAAATGCGTTCCAACTCACATACGATGATTCCGATAATGTCCTTTAATATAACTGTTAAAATAAGTGCCTTTTGAATAAGCATTATTTAAACCTAAATAAATACTTTCAGGCACATTAATATAACGATATCGTTTGCCTGAAACAAACGTAATGTTTAAAGTTTTTGTAGAATAGTCGTAATCTATATATCTGATTACAGAGGAAGTTTTAGATAACATAAAATGATTAAAATTAAAGTTTGACAGCGCAAAGTTAATCATTTTCTCCCAAAAGTCATTGGGTTGGTTTTTGGGAACAAAAAAAAGTAAAATCTATGGAAATCAGCAACGACATAGTAACAGTATCAGCAAAGGACTTGATGAATTGTGGCATACAGCAGAGTTATTCGTACATAATAGCAGGCGACTACACCCACATTCCACCCCATTATCAGTCCCTAATACGCGAGCATCTTTGCGGTGGCTTAGAGCCGCGCGAGTACCTTGCTCAGCAGGCAGCAAAGGTGCGCGAGGCGGCAATGAGGTCGTTGCTTGGTTCGATAGCGGACAAGGTAGAGATACGGCAGTCGGAGGTTGATTATTTTGTCGGCAAAGGTTACTCTTCGGCAGATGCTGCCCGCGCCGCCCGCGCTGCTGGCTGGTTGCGGCTGTACCGAAGTAAAAATTGCAAGGACAATAAGACAGCATTCAGAACAGAGGTATTTAAACAGTGTTTAAACGAGCAGGCAAAGGGCTGGGTACGCTTTCCGCAACGGATAAACAGCGAAGTAACGCTGTCTGATAAAGCGCGGGACTACGAGCGCGTTGGTATTGATGTACTTTACAACAAGATGCTCGGCAACATTAACCGACTGTTAATTAAGGGAGTCAGTGCTGCAAAGATAATAGAACTTGCGAGCGACCGCGTCAAATTTTCGGAGGTAGATATAACAATGATGTACAATGATTGGGTTGTTAAACAGGGAAAAAGCGAATTAAAGGAATTGACAGTGAGCGCAATAGTTCATTATCTAAACCTTCCAAGCGTGAAAAAGATATGGTATTACAACCGACACGGACGGCTTGCTGCCGACAACGAAATACAGCAACTGATAGAACGCAGGCAACCGAGCCGACCAGACATTCTTTGGACTATTGACGGCACACCAAGTCAGTTGTATTATATTTCTGAAAAATACGACATAAACAAGGGTAAAATAGTGCGTGAATTGCGCTCAGACCTTTACATATATTTTATAATAGATGCCTGTACAGGAGCGATAATCGGTTACAGCATTGCCTACTCGGAGACTGCCCAAATGGTAGTACAGGCATTGCGCAACTGTATAGATACTTACGGTTTTATGCCCGAGCAGATACAGTTTGACAATAGCAGTGCCAATATAACATCAATAGCAAACGGACTAATGCAAAATATGGCGCGGGTAGCGTTTCCGTGTCAGCCTTACAAGGGGCGGTCGAAGTATGTAGAGATGTTTATCGGACATTTTCAGGAGCGCGTTCTGCGTTATCAGGAGAATTTCAAAGGCGGCAATATTACGGCGAAATCGCTTAACAGCCGTGCTAACCCCGAACTTATCAAAGAACTTTGTGCCGACAAAGGCGCGGCGTTACCAACCGCCGATGAGTGCATACAGCAGATAATAGACGGCATCAACGAATGGAACTCACGTGGCGTGGAACGCGACAAATACGGGCGTTGGAGAGGCGAGAGTAAGATAATACGTTATCAGACGGCATCGTTATCAGAACGGCGCAAAATCAATGAAATAGACAAAAGCCGTATGTTCCGTGTGGAATTGCTGAAAAAAGGCGGTGCAAAGCGGTTTTACACCTACAAAACCACAGGCATAAGCATAACAATAGACAAAGTAACGCGCACTTATAGTGTGCTTGACGGCGATGGCATTGGCGACTTTGCCTTTGCACACGATAATTTGGGCAAAGAATTTACAGTGCGCATCAATATGGACAACCCCGACACAATAGGGCTATACAACAAAGCGGGCAATTACGTTGCCGATGCAATACGCAAAGAGCAGTTTGCCAGCAATATAACCGACTTAAACGAGGGTGAAATGAGCCGTATTATTAAGTTTCAGCAGAAACAGGAACAATGGGGTTACGGTTACGCACAGAGCGAACTTGCCCGTCAAAAAGAGATTTTGCGGCAATACGAGGAGCAACGCGCCACAGGCACAGACGGAATGGTTATGAGTTTAGATAATTTGCAAAAAGGAATAGCGGCACAGGGTTTTGAGTTTCAGACAAAAGACGATTACAACCGCTCTCAAAGTGTTGCAGAGGACAATGCAAACGGACTTACAGGAATGGACTTGTTAAAAAAGCATTTTAATATAAATTAAATAAAAAACTAACTAACACAAAAAAACCAATGACCTACACAAAAGAGCAGCGGGCTGCAATGTCCGCAAAAGTATCGGCAATGCTGTCAGAAAGCGGCTTGTCGCAAAACAAATTTTCAGCGCGGGTAAATATCAGCCCTGCAATGCTAACGCACATCATCAACAGCCCCGAAAAGGACGGGCTTGTGGGCGATGGAACTTGGGAAGTGGTGTCAAAACTGCTTGCTGAAAAAGAGGGTTACAATGCAGTTGTAACGGCAAATCTAAAAAAAGTGTATGATACCTGCGAGCGCGCCTATCAACTCAAAAAGCCTATGGTAGTGCTTGGCGAGGGCGGTTTGGGCAAAACCTTTGCCTTAAAAAAGTATCAGGAAAAATCTGAAAGGCGCGGCAAAACAGTTATCTATTTTGATGCTGCAACGGTGCGTACCCGCAAGCAGTTTGTTGTAGGATTAATGCAGGCTTTGGACTGCTACGAGGCGGGTATTATCTCGGCACAAATGGACAAAATAACCGACTACATCAAGCGGCGCGACTTGCTGCTTGTGATTGACGAAGTAAGCGCGCTCGAAGGGCATTTGGTAACGGTGCTAAAAGACATAATGACAGCACTAAAAGACCTTTGCGGCATTGTTTTAAGCGGCACTCCCTATTTTATCAATAATCTTAATCGTGGTGCAGCGCAGAACTTCCACCTGTATAGCGAAACGCGCGACCGTCTTTTTATGCTGCCAGAAAGGTTGGAAAAACCGACAGAACAGGAGGCGCGGGCAATATTCGAGGCAAACGGCATTACAGGCGACAAACTTGATATTGTGATGGGCAAAAACGCGGCTTTAAGCCAGTATTCGTGGCGTTCAAAACCGACTTTTAGAGGCATACGCGACTGTATTGATATGTTGCAAATGCTCTCTATCAAAACAGATTACGAGTTATAAACCCTTAAAACCGCTAAAAAAATGATACTGAAAATGAAATTTGACAGCAATAATGAACTTATTGACCTCGAAGAGCAAAAGTCAAAAGGCGACCACTCGCGTTTTTACGCACTGTTGAAAAATATGGTTGGTGCAACAAAAGAGGAGTTGGTGCTTGGAGCGAGTGAAGGACAGACAGAAAGTTTATCGGAATTGTGGGAGTTTTACCCTCAGCAGTATGACGAATTGTTACAGGCAATGCAGCAAACCGCAGGCGGACAAACAATGCCTTACACCTACAAAAAAAGGTATCAGAAACGCAATGCCGACTTACCTTTTGAAGTGAGAAAAAAGCGGTCAGACCTTTTGAAAGCGTGTGCTGAATGGGGTATTAGCGACAATGGAAATGGGCTGTTTTGGAATCAGATTAACGCCTTTTTGGAAAACCCAAAAATAGCGGGCAAACCTATTTATCAAATGACAGACGAGGACGAACTCCAAGCAGTCATTAAGAGAGTTAAAACAATGTGCTACAATCGTGATAAAACAAGCGATTACAGCGCAAAAATGAAAGATAAAATCAAATAATATTTAAAAAAATTCTAACACAATGAAACAATCTTATCAAATAGAACTTGAACTCAACGACTTGGATTGGCGGCTTGAAAATTCAGAATTAACAGTCGATGAGCATACTGAACTAACTTGCAAACGTAATGCGTTGAGAATTAAGTTAGAGTTGCTTGATAACCCTGTTTATAAGCAAAAAGATAAATCATTTATTAACAATATAATACCTAAAACTTATGAAAACATCTAAAAAAACAGAATTAAAAAGCGCGGCAATAGTGCTGTCGTCATTTACTCTTACAGGATTAATCGGCTTTGGCTTTTGCTGGCTGCTGTCGAAATGGCTTATTCCGACAATGCTTATTCTCGCGGTACTTTTATTTATCATTATGTTTTTCAGCGATAATGTCAAAAAGTGGCGCGAAGAGGAAAAAATGATTAATGAATCAATAAGAAACAATCATTATGAAAAAAATACACCTTCTTCAAGATAAAACGACAATAATCCGCCTTGCC
>JAISKN010000283.1 GCA_031260925.1 Prevotellaceae bacterium
GATTTTTGATTTACGATTTTTGATTTGCAATTTTTGTGAATTACGGGTTAAAATTGGCTATTTTTACCTGATTTTCTACTCGTTATTCGCATTATTTATTTTTGATTTTAAATTTATGACATACGCTGTTTTTTCAATCGTAAATCAAAAATCGTAAATATTATTTATTGTTTTGTTATAATAACAGTTTCCTGTAACTGATTTAACTCGATGGAATATGTGCCTGCGGTTTTGACGTTCCATTTGTTGTCGTGTCCGCCGTCTCCGTGCGCACTGAATATCATCTGTTCTACATTTCCAGATGGCTCAATTCCACTTTGCGAAGCCAAAAACCAAGCACCGCCCCAATCGCTTTGTTTGTCGCAGGTAAATTTCAGTTCGCCAACGACAAGGTGTCCTGTCCAAGTAAATGTATATGGGTCGCTGCCTGCAACCATCGGTGTAGCCTGATTTATTTCCCAGCCGTTTGGCGTGGCGTTTCCAACTAAATAAATCATAGCGTATGGCGTGAATTTAACAATATCAATTTTCAAATCACGGACATCAAGTTTAATTTTATAAACTCCAGCAGTAACATTCCATTGATAATCAGGGTCTTCTGTGCCTTTAACCACATTCATATTAGTTCCTGCGGTTTTTCCGTCTGTTTCTGGGCGGAAGAATGTGCCGACAGCGGCTTCCTGTGCAGCAATTTTAAACCTGCCGCCAGAGCCGAGGTCTGCGTTATAGTGGAAGATAAACGGGTCGGAAAAGTCCATTGTCATTGGCTTATATGCCGCTCCTGTGGCATTTCCTATTAACCATAATTCGCCAAATTCGGGTGCCTCTAATGCTTCAATTTGAATAGCCAAAGTGATGATATTAAGCGTAATTCTATAAACGCCGCCTGTGGTTATAACAAATTTTTCGTCATAAGGGTCATCTCCTGATTCGCGGAAATACAGTTTTGTGTCGTCATCGCCTTTGTTGTAAGACGGAGTAAATGCGCCAAGAGTTGTGATAAATTTAAGTTCGCCTGCACTTAATCTGCCTTGCCAAGTGAAACCGCCTGCAATGCCTGTAATGCTGTTCATTTTGGTAGCGTTGTCGGCACTCCAACCATTTGGAGTGGCATCGCCTATCAGATAAAGCGTTTTGGTAATGGCGCGGTAAGTGCTTACTTTAAGAGTTATCACCTCCGAAACTTGCGGCTCAATGCCGTCTGCGTGTACGACAGCGGTTACTCTCGCCTCCAATTCTGCCTCTTGGCTTGGCGTAACGCCGAAATATTGTATCAAAAGAGTATTCAGTTCTTCTGTTGTCAGAGAAACCGAAGTAATGCCTCTTTCACAATCCTGATGCCAAGTTGTTGCAAAATCAGTACCTTTTATAGCAAGTTCCAACGAATAAGAGATGGAGGCATTGGTGTTGAAATTCGACCCCGCAGTCCAATTCAATGTCAGAGCATTGCTTTCAGGCACAGTTACGTCAAGCACAATCACAGTGTCGCTTGCCGATAAAATCAGCGGCTGGTCGCCTTTGTTGGTAATCATTAAATCATCGGTGCAAGCGGTAAAACCTGTTGCTGCCAGAAATAATATTACAAATATTTTATATAATGTTTTCATCTGTTTTTTTATTAATTCTTAATTCATAATTTCTTAGTATCCTGTGTTTTGTTGCAAATTTGGGTTTGCGTCAATTTCTTTTTGTGGAATAGGAAATAGTAGATGTTTTTGACTTGCATTAACTTTTCCTATTGAATGTAAGAAATCGAGAGCGTATTGACCGCCTTCCCAACGAATGATGTCAAACCAGAAATGACCTTCAAAAGCGAGTTCTATGCGGCGTTCGTGGCGAATTTTGGCACGCATCGCCTCTTGGCTCAGCCCTTCTACATCGGCACGAGTGGTCAGTCCTGCACGTTTGCGCACTTGGTACAACGGCTCTTGCGCCTCTGCGGTGTAACCCTGTTCGTTGAGTGCTTCGGCTTTCATCAGCAATACATCGGCGTAGCGCAAAACGATTATGCTTGCCGAATTGGTGTTGTAGTCGGGCGATATGGAGAGCGGCACCAAAAATTTACGAACATTGTACCCTGTTGAAGACATTGTACTTTGGTAAATTTTTCCCTCAAAAGGAGGGCAGCCTTCATAAAGAACGGTTTTGTCTTTCCGCAAATCGCCATTTTCGTATTGGCTGATAAATTCCTGCGTTGGTTGATTCCAGCCGTAGCCTCCGCCCACAAAGTTAGTATTGCGCGGTCCCATATATGTGCTTAACCAGCAGGCTTGGTTTTCGTCGTCCCAGAAATCTGCTTTTGTCAAGCCCAGATATTGTATTTCAAATAACGACTCGGCAGTGTTTTTGTTGATGTCCTCGCCTCCAAAACAATCGCTGTAATCGGGGTTGAGTTGATAGCCAAAACTTTCAACTTTGTTGCACATCTCTACACAGTCTGCATACATTCCCAAAGTGAGATAGACCTTTGCCAGCATTCCTGCGGCAGCACCTTTGCTTGCCCTGCCCAAATCGGCAATTCCGTATTCTTCACGACCTGGTAGAAGGTCAATCGCCTCTTTCAAATCGGGGATAATCACTTCGTTGTAAATAGTGGCAGTGCTTGTGCGGACAGGATACAGATTATCGCCTGTCGTTACAGGTTTTAATGTCATCGGCACATCGCCGAACAACTGAACGAGCAGGAAATAGTAGGTTGCCCGAAGGAATTTTGCTTCGCCCACGCAACGACTTTTTATCTCTGCGTTAATGTCCATTTTCGGCACATTTTCTATTACGGTATTGCAATACAAAATTCCCGGATTTGGTCCGCGCCACAGGTCAATCGCTGCAAAATTATCAGGACCTGCTACAAAATTAGCCAACTGAATTGTCTCAATGCCGTCATCGCCGCCGCCCGCTCCAACAAGACTGTTGCCTGCAATAATGTCTAAAGTCCAAATTCTCATATTATACAACTTTGGGCGTTGCATTGGTTGATAGGCAGCATTTGTCATTGCAATGGCAGAGGCTTCATCGGAAATTGCCTCAGCAGAAGGGTCTTCAAACGGCTCTCTGTTCAAAAAATCGGAACAGGAACTCAATATGCCTGTCAGGAAAATTATTATTCCTGTATAAAATATTTTCTTCATTTGTGTTTTATTTTTTTTAATGAATTAAAATTTAAGGTCTATACCTAAACTTGCAGTCCAAGTAAGCGGGTAATTACTGTTATCAACGCCGCCCTGTACTTCGGGGTCAAACCCTGAATAATTGGTTATTGTCCATAAATTCTGCGCCGAAATATATATGCGCAAAGTGCCAAGATGCGCTTTCTTTAACAATGTTTGAGGCAGCGTATAGCCAAAAGTCAAGTTTTTCAAACGGAGATAACTGCCGTCTTCTACAAAACGATTTGAGTTTCGCGTGTTTTTGTTCGGGTCGCTGTAAATGGCGCGCGGCACAGAATTGCTTGTGCCTTCGCCTGTCCAGCGGTCAAGCACTTTTTTGGTCTGGTTGGTAATGGTGTACATTCCCTCCAAAGTTACGCGGTTGGCATTATAAATATCATTGCCTGCAACGCCTTGAAAAAATATTTGCAAATCAAAATTTTTGTATGCAAAACTGTTATTCATAGAAAAATTCCATTTGGGAGTGGGGTTGCCGATATATGTGCGGTCGTAATCATTTACTACGCCATCGTTGTTGATGTCCAAAAATTTAATATCGCCGGGGGCAGTGCTGTTTGCAGGGTCATTTCCCTGATATTGGTAAGCGTAATTATCTACTTCGTTCCAATTTTGGAAAATGCCGTTGGTTACATAACCGTAAAATGCGCCAACAGGTTTATCTACCGTATGTGTTTGATAACCGTAATACATTGGCACATCGCCATCGAGTGCTACTACTTTGTTTTTGTTATAAGAAAAATTCAACTCTGTATTCCACTCAAATTTTCCCGTTATATTATGCGAAATTATCGACACTTCAAAACCTTTATTTTGCACTTTTCCAGCATTGGTCATAGGCGTATAGGTGTCGGAATAACCTGAACTTATTGGCACAACCATACTTACAAGCATATTTGAGGTGTTTTTGATATAGGCATCGAATGTTAAATTAACACGCTGCGAAAATAGCGTTAAATCAAAACCGATATTACTTTGCTCAATGGTTTCCCATTTAATATCGTGGTTTGGCATTACTAACGGGTAAAGTGTGGAAACAGGCGTGCCGTTAAAAATATATTGCCCTGTTTTTAAGCGTGTTACCGCTGCGTAGTTGTCCAAAACTGCCTGATTGCCTGTAATTCCATAACCTGCACGAAGTTTAATATCGCTCAGAATGTTATTTTTTTTGTAAAATTTTTCTTCGGAAATGCGCCACGCTGCCGAAAATGACGGAAAAGTTCCCCATCGATTTTCTTTGACAATGCGGGAAGTGCCATCGCGCCGTACCGTTGCCGTAATTAAATATCTGTTGTCGTAAGAATAATTGATGCGACCGAAGAACGATAACAGCGACCATTCACTTCTGCTGCCTCCAACCGTTGGGTCAAGCAAACCGTTATTTAACTGATTATAATTGTCCGACAGAAATTCTTTAATGCTGCCCGTTACATAATTATACGCATTGCTTTGCGCACTTGAGCCAATCATTACATTTAAACTGTGCTTGTCTTTGAATGTGTCCATATAGGTTAAAGTGTTGTCCCACAGATAAGTAAGGCTTTTGTTTGACCCCTCGCTCCTGTAAGAACTTGGCACAGGAATTGGTTTCCAGTCATATTTTGGAGAAAACGACATTGTATCCCAAAATTTAAAATCAATTCCTCCTAATGTTTTGAAAGTCAGTTTCTTAAAAAACGTTACTTCTGCAAAAATATTACCTAATGCGTTGTAGCCGTTAGTAGTATTTTTTTCTAAATTAGCAGTACCAATAGGATTTCGCAAGTCGCCGTAGAATTTTGGCTCGCTGCCCGGACCTGAGTATGTTCCGTCTTCGTTCAAT
The DNA here is from genome assembly GCA_031260925.1 of Prevotellaceae bacterium. Taxonomy (GTDB): domain Bacteria; phylum Bacteroidota; class Bacteroidia; order Bacteroidales; family Paludibacteraceae; genus F0058. The sequence goes on from JAISKN010000283.1 coordinate 4,990, forward strand.
ACTTGTTGCGTAGGCAATGATGCCAAAGTATTGAGAATGTTGTACGAGCCGCTTTTCTTTACATCGGCACTCAATGTCAGGTTATTGCCAAATTTCAGCCAGTAACGAACTTTTGCATCTCCGTTGAATTGCAGTGTATGTCGGTTATATTAAACGTATTTCTACCAATATTTAGTGCCTAACGGCACATTTCAACCCCTGATTCGCATTAATAATGCGAATCGGGGGTTGCATTCCTACGGAATGCTCTGAATATGTGATACTTAATTTCTACCGAACGATTCATTCCTACGGAATGATACTGCATTTGCAATTCGTTAATTCCTACGGAATGATGTTGCATTTGCACCGCAATCCGTTAGGATTGCATCGCTCGGTAGAAAAAAATACAAATATAAACCTGCATTCCGTAGGAATGCACCCTTAAAAAAACGGTATTGTTAATTTTGTATAGATAATTGATTTTATTTCTGGCTTGCTTCGGCTTGCTTCGGAAATACCTCGCAATGACGACCTCGCAATGACGGAAGTCATTTAAGCAATGGTAGTACGTCATTGCGAGGATTTTAAGCGAAATGAAATGTAGCGAAAAATGCGAAGCAATCCAGAAAAAACTATATTAATTTAACAATC
>JAISKN010000113.1 GCA_031260925.1 Prevotellaceae bacterium
AAGTTAGTCCGCAAATTCACAATTACAGCGAGTTTGTTGCCGAATTTTTGAAACTTTACGAAAAATCGCTTGCAAACGGTTATAAACTTCGGGCGGCGCATTATTTGCGGACAGCAGAATTTTATATGAAATTCGATGCCCCACAAAAACAGACATACCGAAAACACTTTATTTCGCTGATGCGTGAGCATTTTCAGATTGACGGCAAACAGCATTATCTCGTGCCTTACGAAAATGGTTTTATGTCCGCTTACCGTTTTTCGCCCGAAAATCCGAAAGGGACTTTTGTGGTGTTTGGCGGTTTTGACAGTTATGTAGAGGAGATGTTTAAAACCATTTTGGCAATGAAAGAGTCGGGTTTTGATGTTGTGTTTTTTGACGGTGCGGGGCAAGGCGCAACTTTGGAAGATTATCATATTCCGATGACGCACGAGTGGGAAAAGCCTGTCAAGGCGGTGTTAGATTTTTTCAATCTTGACGATGTAACGCTAATCGGCGTGTCGCTTGGCGGTTATTTGGCGGTGCGTGCCGCCGCTTACGACAAGCGAATTAAGCGTGTGGTTGCAGACGATATTTGCGCCGATTTTTTTGAAACTTTGCTGCGCCAATTTCCTGCCAAAAGTCGAAAATTTGTTACATTTCTTATCAAACATAAAAACAGGTTGCATTCCGCGCTGTTCAATGCTATTGTTCGCCGATTGTATAAAAAAAGTTTGATGATAGAATGGGGCGTGGCGCAGGGAATGCACGTTATGGGAACAAAAACGCCTTACGAATTTTTGCGAAAATGCACCCTTTTTAATACTGAAAAAGTGTCGCCTTTGGTAGAACAAGACGTGCTGCTAATGGGCGGACAGGAAGACCATTATATTCCGCTGCACCAATTTTTCGACCAACAAAAAACGCTCATAAATGTCCGCTCATTGACTTCCCGCCTTTTTACCCGCAAAGAAACGGCGCAAAACCATTGTCAGTTGGGCAATGTTGGGCTTTCGGTGAAAACTATTGTTGATTGGGTGGAACAAACGCTTGATAAATAAAAAAATGGAACTGATTGATTTACAAAATATAGAAACCCGCGAACTTGCCTGCAACGGCTGCACGAATAAATGTTCTGTGCTGCGGTTTAAGTTTCCCAACGGCAACATTTCTTATGCAGGCAACAAATGCGAAAAGGTGTTTTTCAGCAAAAATTCCGTGAAGACAAAAGGATTTAATGCGTTCGAGGTTAAAAACAGCATTTTATTTAGCACACGGATAACACAGATTGAACGGATTAACACAGATAATACAAATAAAATCAGTGAAAATCTGTCTAATCCGTGTTATCCGTGTGCTAAAATAGGTATTCCGCGCATTCTCAATATTTACGAAAATTTCCCCTTTTGGAAAACGCTGTTTGAGGAGTGCGGTTTTGAGGTCGTTTTGTCGCCCGAAAGCGATATGAAACTCTATCAAAGCGGCGTAGGCAGCGTGATGTCAGACAATATCTGTTTCCCTGCAAAGTTGGCGCACGGACATATTCTCGCTCTTGTGGAGCAAAAAGTAGATAGAATTTTTTACCCGATTATTCCAAAAGACGAAAAGGAATTTGCGGGCAGCAACAATTCGTTCAACTGCCCTGTGGTAAGCGGCTATCCCGAAGTTATCCGCTCGGCAATCAACCCTGAGGAAAATTTCGGCATTCCGTTTGATAAGCCTGTAATTAATTTTGCAGACGAAAAAGTGCTTAAAGAGCAGTGTTTGACATATATTGAAATGCTTTGGGGAACGCAGATGACACAGATAACGCAGATTATCGCAGATAATACAAATGAAAATAACGAAAAAATCAGCGTTAATCAGTGTAATCCGCGTTATCAGCGTTCTATATTCAACGCCGCCTTTGAACACGCAAATTTTATCAGAAAAAACTATAATCTGCAATTTATTGAAAATCAACAATCTATCTTGCAAGAATGTATCGAAAACGGCGAACTCTGTTTTGTTGTTGCGGGGCGACCATACCACGCCGACCCGCTCGTAAATCAAAAAGTGGGGCAAATTCTGTCCGACTTGGGCGTAAATGTGCTGACTGACGATGTTTTTAGAACGCAGATGACACGGATAACGCAGATTAACGCAGATAACACAAAATTAAAAATCAGCGAAAATCAGTGTAATCCGACCCCACCCCAACCCTCCCCAAAGGGGAGGGAGTTTGCGGCATTTCAAAGCAGTACAAAATCTGAAAAGTACGCCGTTCCCCCTCCTTTGGAGGGGGTTAGGGGGAGGTGGGCAAATCTCAATATCGTTTCACAGTGGTCGTACCCTAACCGCGTGCTGCAAACAGCATTGGAAACGGCGCGGCTGCCGCAAAATATTCAGATGATACAACTAAATTCTTTCGGCTGCGGACCAGACTCGTTTTTTATGGAAGAAACGGGCGAAATACTCAAAGCGGCAGGCAAAAACTATACCGTTTTGCGCATTGACGAAATTTCGAGCGCAGGCTCTATCCGCCTCCGTTGCCGAAGCTTAATAGAAAGTTTGAAAGCAAAAAATATCTGACTTAATCCACAGATTACACGGATTAACACAAATTTTTTCTGTGAAAATCTGTGTAATCTGTGGACAAAAATTTAAAAAATATGCAAAAAAATACAGAATATATCGGTTATAACTCGTTTTTTACAAAAAAAGACCGCAACAAAACAATCTTAATCCCTTGGTTTACAGATTTTTTGTCGCCGTTTATTCCTGCGGTGGCGAAGTTGGCAGGCTATAATTTTGTGAATTGCCCCAGAACCTCAAAAACTTCGGCTGACATTGGCTTGCAGTACGGCAACAACGAGGTTTGCTACCCTGCCACGCTCATTCTTGGCGACCTGATTGCCGAAATCCAATCTGGCAAGTATGACATTGATAATCTGGCAGTTGCCATTACGCAAACAGGCGGACAATGCCGCGCGACAAACTACCTTGGAATGATTAAGTCGGGGCTGAAAAATGCAGGTTTCGGGCAAATTCCCACTATCGCCGTATCGCTCGGCGGCAACGTTTATCAAAACGAGCAGGAGGGTTTTGAGTTGCCTGTTTTAAAGATTTTTAACATCGGAATGAACGCCCTGCTTTTCGGCGATGCGTTAAATCAAATGTTTGCCTCCGCCGTCGTGCGCGAAAACGTAGGGGCAGGGCGCGCCCTGCCCTTACAAACGCACGCTGCCTTTCTGTTTGATTTTTATATGAAAAAAGGCGAGGAAATTATTTTGCAAAATAAACCAAAAGAATTTTATAAATTGTTGAAAAATGCAGTTGATGATTTTAATAAAATTGTTGATTGTAGTGGCGCGATTAATCGCGCCCCTACGGAAAAAATCGGTTTAATAGGCGAGATTTTTGTAAAATATAATTCTTACGGACAGGCGCATATTACAGAATGGCTGCAAGGCAAAGGAATGGAAGTGCTTACTCCGCCGATAATTGATTTTTTTGTACAATCATTTGTAAATCAGAAAATTAATCAACAAAATGGAATAAAACGCGCAACTTTTTCAACAAAAATTTTAACGCCTTTATTGCTAAAATTTGCAGAAAAACGAGTTGGAAAATTTGACAAAATAGCCGAAAAATATCGTTTTTACGAGCGGAACGAAAGCATTTTTACAAAAGCAAAATATGCAGCCGAAATTATTGATTTGAGCAATCAATTTGGCGAAGGCTGGATGATAGCGGGCGAAGTGGCGAGTTTTGCACATCGCGGCATCAACCGCGTGGTGTGCGTGCAACCTTTTGGCTGCATCGCCAACCACATCGTTGCAAAAGGCATCGAACGCCGCCTAAAAGAGCATTACCCCGCAATGAACTTGCTTTTTCTCGACATTGACGGCGGAATGGCAGAAGTGAATTTGCACAATCGGCTGGAGTTTTTGATACGGTAATAAATTTCAGCACACAGATAACACAGATTAGACGGATTTACGCAGATAATACAAATATAAAACGCAGATTGTCAATGAATTACAATCTGCGTTTTATCTATATTTGTGTCCGTTGCTCAACTAAATATTAACAGAAAAACCTTTATTTTCAAAAGCCCCCTTAGTAGCCTAAAGCATATATAACAAACCCTTATTATCAATATTTTAATAAGGGAGTGAAGAAAAATGAACAATGCTACTAAGGGAACTGAAATAAATAAGGGTTTCTATAAAATTTTAGTTGTGCAACAAGCACTATTTAGTTACTAATTCCTTATTTTTCACCTGCAAAAATTATGCAAAAAAGAAACTTAATTTATGCCTGATAAAAAAACTCCCTGAAATCTTTATTTTCAGAGAGTTTTTTATTATTCAGAATTTTGCGGTAAGTCCAAATCTTACAGCATACGGATTTCTTACCATTTCTGGCCAGTATGAGAACTGCCCACCTAATGCCTCTACATAAAACCCGATTATGTTTTTGATATAAACAGCAGCACCCAATCCGATGCCATATTCGTGTCTGTATTTATTCAAATTTGGAGGAACATTCCAACTTCCTTTTACGTCATACCAAGTATTATCCAAATCTTGAAAATCAGGGTTAAGATACTTTCCGCCCCATTTTGTTAAATAACAACCTCCATATCTGATAGGAATATAAAAATCCCAATGGCACTTCTCATTTTTTACAAAGAACGGCAAAAGATGAATATTTGCATTTACTCCAAAAGTGGGTGCAAAGGCATTACATTTCTCTGCAAATTGCATATTATCAATTATCTCACCTTTATAATAATTCTGATAATGCATAAAACCAACATAGATTCCTGCTTCCAACCATTTTAAAACACCATAATTTACCTCAATTCGTGCATTTGATTTCTTCGTATAATAGATTCCATTATCATTGTACCCCGGAATTTCAATAAGAGGATGGTCTGGCAAATAGGTTCGGTATAATGCATAACCTGCCTTTATATTCCATCGCTCTTTGACCGATACATTTTGACCTGTCGAATAAAAAGAAAAACACGACAGCACAATAATAAAAATTAAAGATTTTTTCATCTATTTATATCTTTTATGTCGCAAATTATGAGTCAAAATTGGTTAAACCGTCAATTTAACCAATTTTAACCCGTAATTTGCATTTAATAATGGTAATTAAATGTAACCCTGACTTCTTGTGTCTCTGCAAAACCCCTTGTCTCTGTATAGCAAGGTTTATACAAAGGATTATTGTTAAAACTGCAAATCATTTTTTCCACTTTCCATTCATTAGGATAATAATTTCGGTCGCTACCAGAAAATTCACAATAATAGGAACTCCAACCTGTTATACCAATATCGTAGTTAATATTTCTGCCCCATTGCCACCAAATAATATTTGCAAGTCCCTTTCTTTTAGACGTAATTTTCTCACAAGCATAATAAGTCTTATCCCACGCTTGTACCATATAAACTTCTACGGCTAATCTTTTCCAACGCGAACTGCCATTACTTTGGTAATCATAATGTACGCCAAAATCGTCTCCTAAATTAGGACTTGGCTTTGAGCATTGGTATGAGTTACCGTTAGGAAAAGGATGTGTTGGTCCAATTATTATTGGGTCAAGTGGTCCATACATTATATTCCCATTAACTGAAACAATATCATAGGTTTCTCTATTTGTAACAACGCTTCCTAATACTACCAATGAATTTTCTTTGTAATTTGTTACAATATTGTTACTTATATCAGCAATTTCATCATCTCCAATATTTAATAATATTGCATAATTAGCAACTGATGTAAAAATGGTTGCACTGTCCAAAACTTTTGCCAAAGAATCTTTCATTTGGTAAATTTGATTGTCATTGATAATATACCTTAACGGAGTATTATGCAATTTTGTTTCACAGGTTATCCCTGTGCTGTCTTCAAGCAGTTGCAAATATTCAGAGTATCCTTTAATAACATTCGCTACTTCTGCAACACTTTTGTAATTATCCTCATTTACAGCAACTTCCTGATATGCCAAATCAGCAAGTTTGCCAAAAGAATTGAAACCGATAGAGGTTTCGTAATCACACAAGTCCGTCAATGGCATTGACAATACTTTGTTGATTTCATAAGTCAGTTCATCAACACTGTTGAAAACTCTTATGTTAGCACTAACAGGAGCAAAAGTTGCTTTCTGTTTAACAGGCAGATTGTTATCCGCCAACTCGGCTTTGTTGCAAGCCGACATACCGATTGCGACTGCTGCCGCAAAAATAAATACCTTTTTCATTGTTTAATTAGTTTTTTAGGTTAAAAAATTAAATAATTTTTGTAACTCAAAAACCTTTCTTTATTTTGCATTGGTATTGAGACACAAAGGTATAAAAAAGTTTTTGAATTACGCAACAAAATTAAAGTTAAAAATTTTATCTCGGCTTTACAAAAGTTTTAATTTTAAATACTTTTGTTGTTTTTTTATGTGATAAAAAAAAGTTATCTTTGCAAACAAATTTATAAAACATAAAAATATGGCAACTCTTGGCAAAAAACTCTTAAAATTCCGACAGGAAAGCAACCTTTCGCAATCTCAAATAGCGGAAAAACTTGCTGTGTCGCAGGCTGCATACGGCAAATGGGAAGCAGATGAACATAAACCAAGCGCAGATAATTTATACAAAATCGCTATGTTTTACAACATAGATATTAACGATTTACTTGATGAAAACGAGAAAATTTCTATTTCAAATAATGAAATAGGCGACAATAATATTTTTGGAAATACAACTCCTACAATAAATATAGAAATGCCAAAAGATTTTAAAGATTTGATAGAAAACTTTTTACAAAATCAATTTCAAATTATTGAAATGCAATCAAAAATTTTGAGCGAATTAGTACAACACGAAAAAACAAAATAAATTTTGGTAGTAAATAAAAAAACAGGTGTCATTCCCGCGAAGGCGGGAATCCCCTTACTTCATTCTACAAATGGGATTCCCGCCTGCGCGGGAATGACAGGTTTCTTCATTTTATTCTGTTTATTTAATTGTTTTTCTATTATCTTGATAATTTTAAAAAACTAATAGCACCTCAAAAAAATTATAAACGCAGATTATCAAAAAAATAATCTGCGTTTATCTGTCTAATCCGTGTTATCCGTGTGCTAAATCAAAGTTTCTCAAACCGCGCCTGGAAAAATCTCAACGCTTTTGGCTCATAAACCATTTTCAAGCCGCGCGCTTTGTTGCGCTCCTGATAGAGTTCGATAACGCCGTCTGCCACGATGTCGAAGTGCGATTGCGTATAAACTCGGCGAGGAATGGTGAGGCGGATTGTCTCAAGTTTTGGCTTGTGTTCGTGTCCTGTGATTTTGTCGCGCCCTGCCGACACAATGCCGCGCTCCATCGAGCGAACGCCGCACTGAACATACAAATCGGCTGCCAAACTCTGCGCCACATACTGCTCCTGCGGAATATGCGGGTAAAATGCCTTTGCATCAATGAAAACGCCGTGTCCGCCGATTGGGTGAATAATCGGAATGCCCGCCGCAATCAATTTGTTGCCCAAATATTCGCTTTGAGCGATGCGGTGGTGCATACAGTCGTCAGTACACGCCTCGAGCATACCGCGCGCCATTGCCTCCATATCGCGCCCAGCCATTCCGCCGTAGGTCTGCAAACCCTCATAAACAACCACCAACGAGCGCATTTCTGTGGCATCGTCATCATCGTTGCAGGCAGCAAAACCGCCGATATTGGTGTGGAAATCTTTTTTGCCCGAACAGGTTGCGGCATCGGTGTAACTGCACATTTCGCGCAAAATTTCTTTGATAGATTTGTCGGCATAACCATTCTCGCGCACTTTGATAAAATAGGCGTTTTCCATTGCACGAGTAGCGTCAAGCACTACTTTAATGCCGTTTTCGTGCGCCATTTTGCCAACGGCGCGCAGGTTTTCCATAGAAACAGGTTGTCCGCCCGCCAAATTGACAGTTACGCCAACGGTAATGTAAGCGATATTTTTCGCGCCCTTTTCTTTGATAACTTTTTCAAATTTGTTTAAATCAACATTGCCTTTGAAAGGGTTTTTGTTGCTTGGGTCGTGTGCCTCATCGCAAATCACGTCAATGAAAATGCCGCCTGCAAGTTCCTGATGTTCGCGCGTGGTGGTGAAATACATATTTCCCGGCACATATTGTCCGGGCTTAATCAGCGTTTTGGAAACCAACTGCTCCGCGCCGCGACCCTGATGCGCAGGAATGAGGTGCTTGTAGCCAAAACATTCGTGCATAGCGTCTTCGAGGTGGTAGTAGTTTTTGGAGCCGGCATACGCCTCGTCCCCGAGCATAATTCCTGCCCATTGATTTTCGCTCATAGCGTTTGTGCCGCTGTCGGTGAGCAAATCGATATAAACGTCTTCGCTGCGAAGGAGGAAAGTGTTATAACCTGCCTCTTTCATTGCGTTTTCGCGATATTCGCGAGTAGTTACTTTTAACGGCTCAACCATTTTAATTTTGTACGGCTCAGCCATTGGATACTTTTTTAAGTCCATTGTATTAGATTTTTTTTTGATAATAAATAAATTAATATATTTTTTTGTTTACTATTTTTTGTTATAAAAAAAACACTTCGCAAAGTTACAAATTTTTTGACAAAAACACGCCTAATTTTGCGCATTTTTAGTTTGTGTTTTGATTATTTAATTTTTAATTGATTTAATTCTTCCCATTTATCAAATTCACCACCACTTTTGCCATTACGTCTTTTTCTTCGGTGCGGCTTTCGGCAATCATCAGGGTGAGCGCGACTAATGTGTTGTTTTCTATCAGCCGCGAGCCGTTTTCTTTGTATAAAATGCCGTTTTTCTCCAAAAACCAAAGGAAAAGAAAAGCCGCAATACGTTTGTTGCCATCGCTGAACGAATGATTTTTAACGACAAGATAGAGCAACATCGCTGCTTTTTCTTCGATACTCGGATACAAATCTTCGCCGCCAAAGGTCTGATAAATCGTGTTGATAGAACTGTCGAACGACTTGTCTTTTTCGTTGCCGAACAGTCCGCCGCTGCCGAATTTATCGCGCAATGTTTCTATGGCTTGCATCGCATTTTCATACGTTGCCCGAAACGGCACGT
>JAISKN010000302.1 GCA_031260925.1 Prevotellaceae bacterium
TGTAATGGATTTAATGATTTATTAAAAAAGTGCCTGCCCTGCTTTTGTAGAGCAGACACTTAATAAAATTATTCCTGCAAAGTCCATTTTACACCTTCATCATCTATAAACCATACAACGCCGACATTTCTTACCATAAGAAAATTAACCCCCAATTCTGGCTTTAAAAAATTTGTCAGATACAGACTATCAGTAAGATACTCAAAAATCTTATTTGGTTCCTTAGGCATATCGCTGTTAGGTTTTGTTTCTAACTGTACATCGTAACGACATATTGCATACTTGTTATTACCGTCTTTTTGATAATCGCATCCACCACCAACAACTAAAGTCGTTCTATTTATTATATGTAGCCCCATATGCAATGTTGTTGAACTGCTTTCTTTTGTATCAGACCTAATAGATACTTCTATAGATTCTGGAAACCTGAATTCTTGAGTTTCGTTATTCTCTCCTCCAGTGGCTTCAAACACTATACAAGGAGAATAATTATAACGCTTATCATAAACATTAAAAGTTATACTTTTGCCGTTTTCAGAAACGTATGTAATATTTTCTCCAGAATCTGCTGGAAAATAACTCTTAATTAGTTGCTCAGGTACAGTGTCCCAACCAGCAGGCAGGTTAGTATATTGCCCCGATGGCGGCTGATTGCAAGCCGTAAAACAAAGGCATATTATAATTAATAAAACTAAGTTTTTCATAATTGTAATGGGTTTTAATGATTTATTAAAAAAAGTGTCTGCCCTGCTTTTGTAGAGCAGACACTTGATAAAATTATTCCTGCAAAGTCCATTTTACGCCTTCGTCATCTAAAAACGACACAATGCCTTTGCCGCGTACTATAACAAAAACATTTTCACCAGGAAAGATACTGTTTTTCAGATACACAGTATCAGTAAGATATTCAAAAACTTTATTCGGCTCTAATGGCATTTCTGTTTCAGAATTACAGGGAATCGCGATGCTTAAATTAGCAGAAGACTCGTGGTCAATGTTGCCATTCCAATACCCATAACTACACCGCCATTTCAATCTATTTCGATTAGGACCAATATTTAAAGAAACCTCCAAATCTTTGTACGGAGCATTTTCAGTTTCTCCCCAATACCAAGTATCTATCATTTCATCAATATAAAATGTTTGGCTTTCGCCATTTTCACCTCCGTGTCCTGTAAAAGAAATGGGAGGAGTATATATATACGCAGGTGAACGAAACTCAAAATTTATTGTTTTATTATTTTCTGAAATATAACGCACATTGCCTTCTTTCAAATTACAAAAATAACTTTTTATAAACGTTTCAGGTACAGTATCCCAACCTTGTGGCAGATAATCGGGTCTTTGCGGGTCTTTTATCTCTTGCGGGTTGCAGGAAACCAACATAAATAAGCCTAAAATTAATATTAAATTTTTCATAAAAATCCCTCCAATTAATGATTAATAATTATTTTAAATGAATATGGCTGATTGTCGGCAACAATCTGTAAAATATACAGTCCATTTGCAATATTCTGTATATCTAATACATCAGAATTAAATACTTTGACACATTGTCCATTTACAGAATAGAGCATAATTGATGTAATTTTATTTTCATCTGTTGCCTCAACCATTATAAAATCCTTTGCCAAAGTTGGAAAAACACTGATATTGCCTTTCTGTTCTGCATTATCTGTTTTTCTTGGCAAAAAACTTCCTTTACTGCCAGAATAGGTGTTAACGCCGTAAGTAAATAATGACGGGTCGCCAAGCAAATTATACCTTTCGCATTGCTTTTTACGAGTTGAATTAATCAATGCATTATAATAGTGTCCCATTCCGCCAGCAGTTATTTGTGCAATATTATAATTTTTCTTATCTTTTAGATATGAAAAAATATGACGAATCGTATATTTATCTGAAGACATATAAGATATTGTAGTAGGAGCAAAAAATGTTACTCCGCCTTTTTTTGAATATGTTGTCCAGCCTTCTCCAAAAGTATAATTACGATTATACGAAGAAAAGGAATAATCATTTAACAGACAAGCAAAGCCAAACCCAAAAGGTTGGTATGGTAAGTTATTGTTAGTTAAATTGGCATCAACATCATCGTGTGTTAATCCCCAAGGCAAGTCAATAAAACGAGGGTTTCCGTGTCCGTTATAAATAAAGAAATGGGGAAATTCATATATGTTGCCTAAGTTATCTGCAATACCGTTTAATTCATTAACCATACGGGAGCCGCTGGCAGTTCTGCCGTCATTTAAAGTATAATCAATGTTTGTAGGAACTAAAACTTTATTTTTAATCCTTTCCAAGTCTTCATAAAAAGCTTTCGCTGTTTTGGGCGTTTGAGTATCGCTGCCAGAAAACATAATTGTCTGTCGTTCCGCCTTTGTACTGTTGTATAGTGCAGCTTCAGTTTTCATTGTTTTTTTTGCAATATTTTCAACCTCTCTTTCGCTATACACACTCCACCTGCCTATATAGAGTTCTGGCGTCATATTTTCTTTGCTAATTTTGTCTTTTTCTATACAGGCATAGTAAATATCGGTTGGCGGGTCGTCAGCATTGTTTTGGTATTCGGCAGATATGGTTTTGCCGTCAGATTTATAGATAGATGCAGAGGCGGAGTGCGGCGTACCTTTAGAATACGGTATTTGCGATGGGTTACCTACCAGAAGCAAAAAACGCGGCTTGGTACTTTCATTTTTATACAGATTTTTTATAAAATCTCTTATATCGCTACTGTTTGCTGCTACATCATTCGGCACTATATAAACCTGTACATTATAACCAATACTCTGCTTGTAAGTTATAAATTCAGCAAGCGTATTTTTATAATTATTATGCGTCAAAATTACATAGTTACCTTTGTCAGATGTTTTTTCTTTCCAGTCCATACCTGCGTATGTATCATAAAAAGACATTGCATCACCGTAATGAGTACCGCTGACATACTCCGATACCATACCCAATAAGGATTGATTGGATTTAGAATTAAACGTTATTGTAAAAGATGCGCATTGTATTATATCGGCATATTTGCTCTGCGGATTATATCTTAAAGGAAATATATTAAAGGTAAAGCCCTTTGTTCCCATAAATCCGTAAATATCTGATTTTGAGTACCAGTTATCATAAAATCCTGCGCCGTTTGTTTGATAATAAGGGTCAAGCGTTATTGAATAATTTAAATAGCGCGACATAATATTCAAATACGGAATATAATGGCGTTGAAAATCAACTCTTTGTGTGGTTAGATTATATGGAGTAACCGAGATATTTGTTGCATCGTCAGGCAGTTGCAAATTTAAACTTCTAAACGGCAACATCGGCATTCCCACGCTGTCAATAACATCATATTCTCCAGTAGCAAACTCAACGTGCTGAAAAAAGTGGTTTGTATTATGCAGCAATACCGAACACCCAAAACAATCATCAACCATTTTTTGATTTATGCTTTTACCGTTTAAGGTGTCTTTTTCGATTGTATAATCTGGCGAACAGTAATTTATAATATATTTATTGCTATATATACTGATTGTTAGTCCCGGCTCTACCTGCACTTGAATTGGCGTTTGTGAAAAAATATTTTGCACAAACAATATTGAAATTATTAGTATTGAAATTTTTTTATACATAGGTTTTTCTGGAATTAAAATTTTTGTTGAACTCCATTTTTTGAAGAATTTTTGCAAAGTGAAGTTCAAATATTCTCTGCAAAATCTGCCTTTTGTATCTAATGGCTCTGCGGAAAAAGGCTTAACAACAGAGCCTTATAACTGCCAAATTCGTTTTACACAGAAACCAAGTTTTAAACCGCCACCAAAGCAACGCACATTTCGGCTTGGGACAAAATTTTCGTACAATATTATATAATTGTTTTTGAAAATGTTTTTTGGAAAAATGTAAAATATTTTTACAAAGAAATATGCTATAAAACAGAAAAAACTCAACAAACCATAACAAGCCCACTGCTGTGCTGCTGTGCTGCTGTGCTGCTGTGCTGCTGTGCTGCTGTTATATTAGTTAAGTATCTCATAATCAATAAGTTATAAACAATTTTGATAAAAAACAAGAACTTTAACACTGCAAAGTAAAATATATTTTTTGAATAAAACAATAGTTTTGCAAAATAATTTTAAAAAATCAGTTAATTATTTTTTAAAATTTATCAAGATAATAGAAAAAAATGAAAAAACCTGTCATTCCCGCGCAGGCGGGAATCTCCTTATTGCAATGTACACATGGGATTCCCGCCTGCGCGGGAATGACACCTGTTTTTTTAGTTATTACCAAAATTTATTTTAATAACACCTCAGAAAAAAATCAACCTGAAACACACACATTTTTTTACTCAAAATATTTTTTATAATTTTGCAGCCCAAAGATTAAGTGATTTAAAAAAAGTGAAAAGCAAGCGCAAAATAATAAACGACCCTGTTTTTGGTTTTATAAATATTCCGAACGATTTTTTGTATGATATTATACAACACCGTTATTTTCAGCGTTTGGGGCGGATAAAACAACTCGGCGTGTCGTCTTTTGTTTACCCCGGCGCGCAGCACACGCGGCTTCAGCATTCGCTCGGCGCAATGTATCTCACTTCGGAAGCGGTTAAAGAACTGCGGTCAAAAGGACACGAAATTTCGGAAGACGAGACTTCGGGCGTTATGGCGGCAATTCTGCTGCACGATGTCGGACACGGACCATATTCGCACGTTTTGGAAAACACTATCATTCAAGATGTTAGCCACGAAACAATTTCTGTAATGCTGATGGAAAAAATCAATTCCGAAATGGGCGGAAAACTCGATTTGGCAATAAAAATCTTCAAAAATCAATATCACAAAAAATTTCTGCATCAACTCGTCAGCAGCCAACTTGATATGGACAGGCTTGATTATCTGCTGCGCGACAGTTTTTTTACAGGCGTGGTGGAGGGCGTAATCGGCTCGGCGCGAATTATCAAAATGCTCGACATTGCAGACGACAAACTTGTTGTCGAGCAAAAAGGCATTCACTCAATTGAAAATTATCTGATGGCGCGGCGGTTTATGTATTGGCAGGTTTATCTGCACAAAACTTCGCTCGCAACGGAATTGATGTTGATAAAAATTCTCAAAAGGGCAAAATTTTTGTCGTCAAACGGCGCGGAAATTTTTGCTGCGCCTTCTTTGCAATATTTTTTAAATAACGATATTAATGCCAATAATTTTCAGAATTTCCCGCAAATTTTGGAAAATTTTGTGAATATTGACGACTCAGATATAATTTCCGCGATAAAAGTTTGGGCGCAAAATTCTGATAAAGTTCTTTCGATTTTAAGTAAAAACTTTACTGAACGCAAACTTTTTAAAACCAAAGAAATTGAATTTGTTACAAAAGAGGAAAAAATAAATTTTTCACGCCAATACATTGACAATCTGAATGTTAGCGAAAGCGAGGCAAAATATTTTTTCGGGCAAAAAACCGTTCAACAAAACACTTACGATGTAAAAACAGACGGCATTTCGGTGCTTTTTTCAGACGGCAGCCTAAAAGATATTTCGCAGGTTTCAAATATTCTCAACCCGACAATTTTAAGCCAAGATGTGAAAAAAAATTATTTATGTTATTTAAAAATTTGAACAAAAAATAAAAATATTTTCATTTCGATGCAACTTTTTTAAATTTTTTACGTCTTACTATTGATTGTAAAAATTTATTTTAAAAACTAATTTAACAAAATGGAATTTTCAGCACAACAAATTGCCGATTTTTTAGGCGGCGAAGTAGTTGGTAATCAAAATATTACCGTCAATAATTTTTCAAAAATAGAGCAAGGCGAAAAAGGCACGCTAACTTTTCTATCAAACCCAAAATATACGCCATATATTTACACAACGCAAGCCGATATAGTGCTTGTTGATAAAACTTTCGAGCCTGAACAGGCAATTTCCGCCACTTTGATTAAAGTTGAAAATGCGTATCAGGCTTTGAGCAAACTTTTGTCGCTGGCAGAAAGTCTAAAGCCTCAAAAAGTCGGCATCAGTCCAAAGTCAGATATTGCACAATCGGCAAAAATTGGGGAAAATATTTTTGTCGGAGCGTTCGTTTCTATCGGTGAAAACGCCAAAATTGGAGCAAATGTGCAAATTTACCCGAATGTTCAAATCGGCGACAATGTGGAAATAGGGGAAAACACCGTTCTTTATTCCAACGCCACAATTTGCGATAATTGCATTGTCGGCAAACGCAATATTATTCATTCAGGCGTGGTTGTCGGCGCAGACGGTTTTGGTTTTGCGCCCGATGAAAACGGGCATTATAGCAAAATTCCGCAAATAGGCAACGTTGTTATCGGCGATGATGTTGAAATCGGCGCAAATGCCACAATCGACCGCGCTACAATGGGTTCGACAATCATAAATGACGGTGTAAAAATTGATAATCTCGTGCAAATCGCGCATAATGTGGAAATCGGCGCACACACCGCAATCGCCGCGCAAACAGGCATTGCAGGCTCAACAAAAATCGGTGAAAAGTGCATTTTTGCAGGACAAGTCGGCATCGCGGGACATCTGAACATCGCCGACCGTACAATTTTCGGCGCGCAAACAGGCGTTACAAGCCATATCAAAGAGGCGGGGCAAATTTTTCAAGGCTCGCCGCACATTCCTGTCGGCAACTTTCGCCGTTCCTCCATTGCATTCAAGCAACTGCCCGAAACTCTGCAAAAAATCTACAAAATGGAAAGGGAGGTTTCAGAGATTTTAGCACGCAGATA
>JAISKN010000138.1 GCA_031260925.1 Prevotellaceae bacterium
GTAATATTGGCATAATCTGAGTTTGTCCAGCCGAATATTTGCGCCAAAGTAGGTTGCAGCAGGCTCAACACCTGACGGTCGAGATAATTGACCGTAGTTGCAAAAAACAACAATCCGCATATTGTCCAACGATAATTTCCGATTTTTTTCATCTGGTTAATAAATTTTTGGTATTAGTAACTAAATATAGATATTATGTTATTTAAGTATTTTTTTATGGATTGCTTCGGAAATACCTCGCAATGACGTATCCCTTTGCTTAAACGACTTCCGTCATTGCGAGGTATTTCCGAAGCAATCCAGAGTTATTATAAAGATGTCTTTCTATACTTCTTTAACAATTCCTAATTTTATTTTATTATTATTTTGAATTAAAAAATATGGTACAAAAATGAAATAACCTGTCATTCCCGCGCAGGCGGGAATCTCTTTTTTTCATTGTAATTTGGGGATTCCCGCCTGCGCGGGAATGACACCTGTTTTCCGTATTCAAAATTCAAAAAACTTCTTTGCATTAAAATAACAGATATTTTCAACCATTTTTTCTATAAAATCAAGTTCCGAGTGCGGCAAAAGTCCGTTTTCTACATCATTTCCCAAAAGGTTGCAGAGCGTGCGCCTGAAATATTCGTGGCGCGGGTACGATAGAAACGAGCGGCTGTCGGTGAGCATTCCCACAAAGCGCGAGAGCAAGCCCAGAACGGAGAGCGTGTTAATTTGCCGCTCCATTCCCTCTTTTTGGTCGAGAAACCACCAGCCGCTGCCGAACTGCATTTTGCCCGTCGCGCTGCCGTCTTGGAAGTTGCCGAGCATTGTCGCCAGCATTTCGTTGTCGGCGGGGTTGAGGTTGTAAATTATGGTCTTCGCCAGATGGTTTTTGCTGTCGAGCGTGTCAAGAAATTTTGCCAGACTTTTTGCCGTGCAAACAGTGCTGATGCTGTCTGCTCCCGCGTCTGCGCCGAAAGTGCGGAACAGCCGTGTGCTGTTGTTGCGAATTACGCCGTAGTGAAATTGCTGTGTCCAGCCTTTCTCAAAGTCCATTTCGGCTAAAATTACGAGCATTGCTGATTTGAATTTCAAAATTTCCTCTTGCGAAAGTTCGTTGCCGCCCTGTATTTTATTGAAAATCTGTTTTATCTCGTTTTCGGTATAATTTTCTGCGTAAAATTCCTCAAAGCCGTGGTCGGAAAGTTTGCAGCCGTTTTCTGCGAAAAAATCGTGCCGTTTTTGCAGTGCAGAAATAAAATCGTGAAAATTGGCGATATTTACGCCCGAGATTTCCGACAGTTTTTCAACATAATCGCGGAAATTTTGGGAATTTTCTACTGCCATTGCTTTGTCTGGTCGCCAAGTTGGCAACACTTTTATTTGAAAACCGTCATTTGCAATTTTTTGGTGATTTTCCAGCGTATCTGTCGGGTCGTCTGTGGTGCAAACGGTTTCCACTCGGTATTTGCGCATCAGATTTCGGGCGGAAAATTGCGGCGTTTGCAGTTTTTCGCCGCATTCGTCATAAATTTCACGGGCGGTTTTCGGCGAGAGCAGTTTTGTAATGCCGAAAGCCGTTTTGAGTTCCAAATGTGTCCAGTGATAGAGCGGATTGCGCATTGTGTAAGGCACTGTCGCCGCCCAATGTTCAAATTTTTCCCAATCTGACGAATTTTTGCCCGTAATAAAATCTTCGTTGATGCCGTTTGCCCGCATTGCGCGCCATTTGTAGTGGTCGCCGTTGAGCCAGATTTCCGTCAAACTGCGGAAATTATAATCATCGGCAATAAGTTTTGGGTCTAAATGACAATGATAGTCAATAATTGGCTGATTTTCAGCGTGGAAGTGGTACAGTTTTTGCGCAGTGTCGGTTTGCAGCAAAAAATTTTCGTCTAAAAAGTTTTTCATTGGTAAAAAATTTTTCGCAAAAGTAATACTTTTTTTCTACTTTAAGTTGCATTTGTTATTTGAAATTATTATGTAATACTTTGCGTCTTTGTGTCTTTGCGCCTTTGCGTTAAAAAAATATATTTCTTAACGCAAAGGCGCAAAGACGGAAAGTCGCAAAGAAAATATAACATTAATTATTTTATATTATTTTAAAATATATTTTTCAAGCCTTTTTTGGAAAACAGTTTTTGCAACAATTCTATAATGCGGGTGATATTTTTCGTTGTAAATTCTGCTGTGGTGCAGTGCCATTCGCGGGTGTTCCGCTAATAATTGCGCAATTTCTGCCCTGTCTTTCTCAAAATCGGCAACAGGCAAATTGTTTTTCTCGATAATTTCAGTAATTTGCGCCCACTCTTCAACCCAATGTTTTTGCGCGGTGGTGTCAATGGCGGCGGCACTTTCGAGAAACGCACTCAGCAACTCCTCCAACGGAATAACGCTGTCTTTGACTAAACAGAGATGTACCCGCACAAAATTATGTTCCCAGCCGATTTTCTCAACAGGCTGAGCAACTGACGTTTCAGACAGATTTTCAACCTCATACACAAGATATTCTCTTGCAGCAGCCTCTGTTGGAATTGCGTGTTCCGCACCAAAACGGTCTTGGTAAAAATTTTTGTAAATGTCCTGCAAAGTTGATGCTGGATATTGTGCAATTTGATTTAAAACTGCCTGTTTCATTTTCTCGTTATTTGTTGAAACACAGCCAATTAGGAAAATAAAAATTAAAAATGTGATGTAAGATTTTTTCATAAAATTGATGAATTATTTTTTTTGCAATATTATAAATAAATTTTGATTGCTGCAAGGAAAAAAAGAATTAACCAAAAAAATTGTATTTTGAGAACTTTTTTGTAATTTTGCTCTGTTTTTTAATTCATTAAAAGAAGATGTTGAATAAAGTTTCAAAAACAAGAGCATTATTAGTAAATGTTGCGCGTACTCTTTTTGCACAAAACGGCAAACAGAATGTTACTATGAACGATATTGCGGTGGCTTCGGGCAAGGGCAGGCGCACACTTTATACATATTTTAATAATAAAGACGAGGTTTATCTTGCTGTAATCGAAAATGAACTTGATATTTTGGTGGAACGGCTCAGCGAAGTTATGACGCGCAATATTTCGCCCTCAAAAAAACTTGAAGCCTATATTTTTACGCGCTTTGAGGCTATAAAAGAGGCTGTTACGCGCAACGGCTCGCTCAAAGCCGATTTTTTTCGCAATATTTACGAAGTGGAAAAAGCGCGCCGCCCGATTGACATCAAGGAAATTCGTATGCTAAAACAGATTGTTGAGGCTGGCATCGCAGACGGTTTGTTTGCCGTTACTTCAGCGCAATGGACTTCAATGTTGATGCTCTACGCGCTCAAAGGCATTGAGGCTCCGTACCTCAACAACAATATTGGCAACGCCATACGCGACCGCCGCCCGCAAATTATGAATTTTATTTTTAACGGAATTTTGAAGAAAAATGAAGAAGGCGATTAGGTGAAAGATGAAAGGCGAAAGGTAAAAGATGAAAGGAATAAGGCGAAAGGCAGAAAAAGTCTAATAACCTTAAACTCTAATATTTAATCACTAATATCTAAACTCTATCATTAAACTTTTTTAGCAAAATAAGTCTAATAAAAGATGACACAATATTTTAAACATTAATTCGTTTTTAATATTAAAGATTGAACAAAAAAATTAGGAAATTGATTTTAATGAAAAAAATTGTATTTATAGTATTATTTTCTTGCTGTATTAATGCTGCCTTTGCGCAATTTGCATTCGGCGTTGGAGGGACTTATAACACATCTTTGGGCTTTGACGAAAAGTGGAATTTTAACTCTAAAAATCTTTTGTACGGCAACGATTTGGCACAGGGCTTTGGTCTTGGGCTTTTTCTTCGCGGCGGAAATTGGGTTTTTGTACAGCCCGAATTATATTACAATCTTATGATTTCCAACGCCAAAATCGGCGATGAAGGCAAGTCATTTACTATAACTTCAAGCACTTTCAACGTGCCTGTTTTGCTCGGTGTGAAAGCCGTAAATTTGCCGAAATTTAATCTGCGTTTCCTTGTTGGACCGCGTTTTAAATTTGCACTCGGCAAAAATCCGCCCGCATTTTTTGCCGACTACGAAATTGATGCCACGCCGCGCAAATGGCTGCTCGGTTTGGAAACAGGTTTCGGCTTTGAC
Source organism: Prevotellaceae bacterium (assembly GCA_031260925.1). Taxonomy (GTDB): domain Bacteria; phylum Bacteroidota; class Bacteroidia; order Bacteroidales; family Paludibacteraceae; genus F0058. The sequence goes on from JAISKN010000138.1 coordinate 4,130, forward strand.
ATTGGCATTGTTACGATTGATTTCCGCTATAATCTTATGCAAGACGTTTTGCATTATGTGTCGCAAAACGAAAAAATTGAGTTAAACCGCAGTCCTGTAAATTCGTTTTCGGTCGGGCTTGGATTTAAAATTGTTGATAAACGCAAACGATGATTTTCCACTCCACATTAGAAAATATTGAAGATACCGCCAAAAAATTCATTGAACAGATTGGCAGCAACCGCGTTTTTGCCTTTAATGGCGAAATGGGTGCGGGCAAAACCACTTTTATCAAGGCAATTTGCGAGTTGCTCGGAGTGAAAGAGCCTGTGAATAGCCCAACTTTTTCGATTGTAAATGAATATGTTGCCGAAAGTGGAAAAATCATCTATCACTTTGATTGTTACCGAATTAACGATGTAAAAGAGGCGTTGAATATCGGAGCAGAGGAGTATCTTTACAGCGGAAACCTCTGTTTTATAGAATGGGCGGAAAATATTGCGCCAATTTTGCCCGAACATACGGTAAATGTTGATATTCAGATAGTTGATGACAAAACAAGAAGGTTGATAATGAAAGATGAATAATAAGTGCAATAAAATTATTAATGTAATACTTTGCGTCTTTGTGCCTTCGCGCCTTTGCGTTCAAAAAATACATTTCTTAACGCAAAGGCGCAAAGACGGAAAGCCGCAAAGAAAATATAACATTAATTATTTTACATTACTTAACAGGTTGTTCCTAAAATTAATTCGTAATTTGTAATTTTTAATTGAAATGAACGAGGCACTACAACAAGCCGCAGCCTATTGCGCAATATGCGAACGCTGCACATCAGATGTTTTGGCAAAATTGCAAAAAATGGGCGTAGAAGATGCTGATTGTGAGCAGATTATCGAAAAACTGAAAGAAGATAATTTTC
>JAISKN010000093.1 GCA_031260925.1 Prevotellaceae bacterium
TGTCATTGCGGGCTTGACCCGCAATCGCTCGTAAGTGAGTTTCAAACGATTGCGGGTCAAGCCCGCAATGACACCTACTTTTGTTTTTTTTGTCAATTATTAGAAGTTTCCATCATGATTAATCGTGTCATAATCTATTACAATCAGGTTTTTAATTTACAATTTACAATTAACAAATTAACAATTTACAATTAAAAAATTAACTGATTTCCTCAATTCTTTGATTATTAGTAACTTTTAGTGGATTTGCGGTAATTTCTTTGTAGCGTTTGCGGCTTTTTACAACGTCAATCGCAAGATAAATTGCCTGCAAAAATGAACTTGGATTGGCTTCGTTTTTGCCTGCAAGGCTGTACGCTGTGCCGTGTGCAGGCGAAGTGCGTACAAATGGCAAGCCAGCAGTGAAATTCACGCCAGAATCCTGAAACAGAGCCTTAAACGGTGCAAGTCCCTGGTCGTGATACATTGCAAGAATGGCATCGTAATTTGCGAAACTGCCCGCGCCCCAAAAACCGTCAGCCGAAAGCGGTCCTGTGCAGGTAATGCCATTAGCATTTGCCTTGTCGATAGCAGGTTTTATGATTGTTTCCTCCTCTTCGCCGAGCAAGCCGTTGTCAGACGAATGCGGGTTTAAGCCAAGCACCGCAATTCTCGGACTTGTAATTGAAAAGTCCTGCACAAGCGAACGGTTTAATACCTTTAACTTATTAACTATCAAGTCAGTAGATAGTTTTTCGCTTACTTTGCTGATTGGAACGTGGTTAGTTGCCAATGCTACGCGCACCGAGTTTGTGAGCAAAACCATAACTGAATTTCCGCCCGCCACTTTTTCCAAATATTCGGTGTGTCCGGGAAAATTAAATTTGTCCGACTGTATCGTACTTTTGTTGATAGGAGCGGTAACCAGCGCATCAATTTTGCCCTCTTTCCATTCTGCTGAGGCGATTTCAAGCGCGTTCAGGGCGTAAGTGCCTGCTTCGGAAGTCTGCTTGCCAACCTCAACTTTTATCTCGTCAGTGCAGCAATTTACAACATAAAGCCGTTTGTGAATTGCCTCTGACGCGCTTTTAATTATCGAAAAATTGATGTTCAAATCATACATTTTTCGGTAAAAGGCAATTACCTTAGGCGAGCCGTAAAGTATTGGAATACAGTGGTCTAATATTCTGATGTCGCTCAACGCTTTCAAAATAATTTCGTAACTGATGCCGTTGATGTCGCCGTGCGTAATACCTATTTTTAGTAAATTTTCCACGATTATAATTTTTATTTTTTAATTATAAATGATTAATAATGCCCTTTGTCATTCCTGCGAAAGCAGGAATCGCTTGAAAATTAAGCGATTGAGGGTCAAGCCCGCAATGACAAGTTGAATTTTTAGAAATGCTCGTTATTGAAAAAAATCGTGCAAAGATACAATTTTATTCTCAAAAAATCAGTAACTTTGCGCAAAATTTGTAAAAACAAAAATTATGGCGAAAAAAAAATATAAAAAAAATCAAAGAAAAAAAACAACCCGCAGAAAAAAAACTGTAAAATTTGACAAAATGCTGATTTTTGCAATAATTTTTGGTGTTGCTGCCGCTTTGGCAATAATATTTTTTGTGCTGTAAAAAAAGACCGCTACGCTTTTAGATAATAGACCGCTGCGCTTTGAGACAATAGACAAGTGCAAGGTTGTTTAGGCGTTATTTTGAATTTTTAAATCTTTGAACTAAAAAACTTGTGTCTTGTGTCTGATTACTTGCCACTTAATTCTTATTTCGAGCGTTTCAAAACCTATCCGCCGTTTTTTGATAAAAAAATATCAGAGAACTGCGGAATTATCATTACTATTCCCTGTTTTGACGATGAAGACCTATTTTTGACGTTAAATTCACTGCAAAATGCGCAACGCCCAAAATGCGCTGTTGAGGTGATTGTTGCTGTAAATTCTGCTGAAAATACGCCTGAAAATATTATTTTGAAAAATAAAAATATTTACGAAAAATTACAAGAATTAGCAGGAGATTTCCGATTGAGCGGGAATGACAGGGGAGGGTATTTCTTTGAACTTTCGCCGATTTTGATTGAAAATGTGCCGAAAAAATTTGCAGGCGTTGGCAATGCGCGCAAGGCTGCAATGGACGAGGCTGTGCGCCATTTTGCGCAAATTTCAAAACCTGATGGAATTATTGTCGGGCTTGACTGCGACTGCCTCGTTGCCGAAAACTATTTTTTGGAAATAGAAAAAGTTTTTGCGCAAAACCCTGATATTCAACTTTCTACATTCAATTTTCAGCATAATTTTGACGACAAAAAATTTTCAGAACAGGAAATCTCAGCCTGCAAGCAATACGAAAATTACCTGCGCTATTATCGGCTTGCGCTGCAAAAAACGGGCTTTCCGCACAGTTTTTTCACTATCGGCTCGTGTTTTGCAGTTACCGCGCTTGCTTACACAAAGGTCGGCGGAATGGCGCGCTTGCAGGCAGGCGAAGACTTTTATTTTCTGCATAAAGCCGCGCAATATGCAAAACATTGCGAAATTACTCAAAAAATTGTTTTCCCTGCGCCGCGAGTTTCCGACCGTGTGCCGTTTGGCACAGGCAAAGCCGTAATGAAAATTATTGAAAATCAGGATTTTAGAGTTTATAATCCTGCACTTTTTACAATATTGAAAACGTTTTTTGAGTCTTTTGAAACAATATTTGAAAATATGTGTCATTCCGCTACACCCTGTCATTCCCGCGAAGGCGGGAATCCCCTTAGATTTGATAAGATTCCCGCTTTCGCGGGAATGACAGCAATGACAGGCTGTGAAGAAATTATTAATTATTTTGGCGAGGACAAACTTTGGAAAATTTTTGAAGAAACATTTTTTAGCACAAAAAGCAAAGAACAGTTTATCAAACGGTTATTTTCAAAATTTGACGGCTTTTTTATTGTTAAATTTCTAAATTCATTCAATAATTCAACCGTTTTTCCGCCAGTGGATATAAATGTAGTTATACAGTAGTTATACGCTTCGCGTTATACAATAGTTATACAGTTGTTATTCGGTGTATAACTATTGTATAATATTGTATAACAACTGTATAACTATCGTATAACAACTGTATAACTATCGTATAACAAAAAGATTTTACTTCTTAAACTTCTGAAAAATGTCTGTGTGCCAATATTCGCCTTTGTGGAAAAACCAGTTTTTGAGCGTTGCGTTGTGTTCAAACCCCGCTTTGTGAAAGAGTTTTGCCGCAGCCGAATTTTCCTTTACAACAAAGGCGTAAAGTTGATGAATATTCAGCAAATTGAACGCATAATCGGTTAAAAGTTGTAATGTTTGCAAGCCGTAGCCGCGTCTTTGAAAATTCTCAACAATAAAAATCCCCGTCTCCGCCCTGCCGTTGTGGTAATCAAAATTAAACAAATCAACCGTGCCGATTGTTTCGTTTGTGCCGTTGAAAACCACCATAAAACGCAACTGTCCGCGCTCGTAAATGGTTTGGTCACAGTTACTTACATACTCTTTGAGCGCGAAACGCGAAAACGGCTCTTTGCGGTTGCCATACGCCCAAAGCGAGGGCAAATTTTCGCATTGATACAAAAATTCCAAATCTTCAGGCTCTACTGCCCGTAATGTTATGTTTTCGTTTTTTAGCATTTTTTCTGAATATAGAATAAGGAGTAAAGAATAAAGACGGTTTTGTCATTATTTATTATTTTGTCTTGAACTGTGATTTTAATAAGATTTTATTGATTAATATGATTTTCTGCCATTAAACGTAATACGTTTTTTTCAACTCTAACAGGGTTTAAAAACCTGTTAGAGTTTGCCTTTTTTATATCTTGTATATTGTTGAGCGTTCCGATTTTTCGGAACGTTCAAGTTAAAAGCAACGCTCTGCCTTGCCAAGCCAAAGGCTTGTTTTTAACATAGACGTTCCGATTTGTCGGAACGCCTAATGAGGGGTTAAAATACTTTTGTATCCCCAACCCATTTTCCTGTACTTATGACAAATTTGTTTCTGTCAAACAACGCACCGTAGCCTTCTCGTTGACCATCTTTCCATTGACCAAACCAAAACCTGCCGTCGTTAAAATAATAAATGCCGTAGCCGTCCCGTTTCCCGTTTTTGGTTTCTCCTGAATATTTGTCGCCGTCTGTATAAAAGATTGTTTCAAATTTATAAGTATTCAATATTGATTTATCTATCGAATTTCTTTCTATTCTTTTACCTGTTTTTGCATCATTAACCGAAACAATTTCACCTGTACTGCAATCATACCAAATTCCTGATTTTCCCGAATTCCAACCGTCTAATGTGGTTACAAAACTATAACCACCATTGCCATTGCATATTGAAAAATCGCATACTTCCTCGCCGTTGAAAATTTTGTACAAACTGAAAAATTCCATAGGAGGAGTTACAGGAACAGACTTAAAAGAATATCCGCGATTACTGTTATATCTGTCTTGCGATATGCAATCTCCGTGGCTATATGATGAACGGTTTTGTAAATCTCTGTGCAAACTTTGCAATTCGCTTTCAGAGGGAAGTATATATCGCTGAAAGGAAGTTGCGCTCGAAGTTACAGTAGCGGGGCTTGATGTTTGGGGTGCTGTGCTACTGCTTGGACTTGATGATGTCGGGCGGTCTATTTTGGCTTTGGAAGAGGAGTAACCTTCTTCTTGTAATTTTTTTATCAAAAAACTTAAAGAAGAAATTTGCAAACTACTTAAGTCTTCTTTGTTTTTAGATGCTTTTTCATACCAATAAAGAGCCGTATTTTTATCTTCTGTTACGCCATTCCCATCATTATAACAAACTCCTAAACTACATTGTGCTTGCGCAAATCCTTGTTCCGCACTTTTTTTATACCATTTTACTGCTTCGTATAAATCTTTTGTTACACCATCTCCATTATAATAACAAACTCCTAAATTAAATTGTGCTTGCGCATTTCCTTGTTCCGCACTTTTTTTATACCATTTGAATGCTTCATATAAATCTTTTGTTACGCCATATCCATTATCATAACAATATCCTAAATTATATTGTGCTATTTTATCGCCCCGCTCTGCATCTGCTCTATAATCACTTGCCGATTGCGCACACAAAGCCCCCGAAAAACATACCACCGTAAAAACTAAAATAAATTTTTTCATAATAAAATAATGTTTTGGTTAATAAAAATAATGTGCAAAATTATATAAAAATTTTAAAAAAATAGTTTTTTATTTGAATTTTTTTTACGGTTACTAACTTTTTTAAAGTTTTGAGCGTGTGCCTTATTTAACCCCCCGCATCTTTCAGATGCTGCCCCCCTTGTTCAAAGGGGGGAGTTCGTAACCTGCATTTTTTGTGCAAATTTGAAATATCCCCACTTCCCCCTTTGAAAAGGGGGGGTGCGCAAAGCGCGGGGGGTTATGTTTTCTATATTACTTAAAAAAGTTAAGTACGTTATGCGAACAAACATTTTATTGTAGTTCAGATAATTGCCGCAATAAAACACTGCCAAGTCTTTATTCTTTATTCTTTTAGCGCAGCGGTCTATTAAAAGCGCAGCGGTCTGTTTCTAACTGCCCGACAAAAAACCAAACCGTTTTTTCTCAGTGATGCTATCTTTGTCCATAATGTGTTTTTGCCATTTCCACGCCGAGAGGAGTGTGTCTTCGGTTGAAACTTCGGCTTTCCATTTCAGTGCTTTGTTCGCTTTTTTGGTTTCTGCCCAAATCGCCTCAATGTCACCCTCGCGCCTGCCGACAATTTCGTAAGGCACTTTTACGCCTGTTGCCTCCTCGAATTTCCGTATCAACTCCAACACCGAAGTTCCTTCGCCTGTGCCGAGGTTAAATATCTCTGTTTCAACTACTTTGCCTTCCAAAAGACGTTTTACGGCGGCAACGTGCGCTTTTGCCAAATCGACAACATTGATATAATCTCTGATGCAAGAGCCGTCAGTGGTGTTGTAGTCGTTGCCGAAAACGCGCAGTTTTTTACGAATTCCGGCGGCAGTCTGCACAATGAACGGTATCAGATTTTCAGGCACGCCGTTTGGCTGTTCGCCGATGAATGCTGACGAGTGCGCGCCAATCGGGTTAAAATACCGCAACAAAATACTGCGTAAATCTTTGTTGGCGTACATTGTGTCGGTGATAATATCTTCGCAAATCTGCTTGGTGTTTCCGTATGGCGATTCCGCCTTTTTGCGCGGCGTTTC
>JAISKN010000172.1 GCA_031260925.1 Prevotellaceae bacterium
TTGGTGATTGGCAAAATGAGGCGGAAATGGTACAAAAAGTGGAGTTTTTTGTACAAAAATACGGCATAATTATGCTTGTAAAAGGCGCAGGAACGAAAATTTTTACGCCCGAAAACGAACTTTTCATCAACACCACAGGCAACGCAGGAATGGCAAAAGGCGGCAGCGGCGATGTGCTAACAGGCTTGTTATCAGGACTTTTAGCGCGCGGCTACGAGCCGAAAGATGCTGCAATTATCGGCGTATATTTTCACTCGCTCGCTGGCGACAAAGCAGCCGAAGTTTTCGGACAGGAAAGTATGAACAGTGCTGATTTGGTTGAGTTTATTAAAATAGGCTTTTAGGCGTTAGGCGATAGGCATAACGTCAGCAAATCGTAAATCAAAAATCGTAAATCGTAAAAAATATGTTCAATTTCGGTTATGATATTGTAGATAAAATGGCGGCAGATTTTCCTGAAAAAATTGCCGTTAAACAGTTTATTGACAATGATTTAACGCTTGAAATAAATTATGCAGATTTGCATCATCACAGCGATATTACGGCGTATTATCTGCAAAAACTTGGCGTAAAACAAGGCTCGCGCGTGTTGCTTGCAGGACTTGAAAACAAGTTTGAAATTACATTCATTATCGCTGCTTTACACAAACTTTGCGCCACAATAGTTTTTGATTTGCAAAATAAAGCCGTAGATTGCTGCAACGAATTGGGCGTTTATGCGATAATTTCCGCCAATAATTCGCCTGTAATTGAGCAAGTTACGCAAAATTTAGACCGACTGCAAACCGTAGAACTGCTTATCAGCGTTGGCGACCCCTGCCCAAACTACTGGCTTGATTTGCACACAGGAACACGTTTTTCAAAGCCCTTTAAACCGCTCGAAAATATTGACGAAACCCAAACTTCGCTGATAATATTTGACGAAAAAACGCACTTTTACGGTAAAAACTGCCCGTATTCTTCCAAAACCAATTATGTTTGGGACAGATTTTACAAAAATATGATTGATGGCGAAACATTTTTACAGAATATTTGATTTATACCAAAAATAATGTGTAAATTTGCACAAAATAACGACTGTAAAAATATCATTTTTGCGGTAAAAAAACTTTAAATTATGCTCGACTTTTATAATTCTCTCCCGCTCGATTTAAAAATATTTTGGGCAATCGCTGGCGTTGCGTCATTAATCTTTGTAATTCAAATGATTATGACTTTGATAGGAATGGACGTGCAGGACGGTTTGGATGCTGATTTTGACGGCGATGTCAGTGCTGACGGACCTTCGCAATTTTTCTCGTTGAGAAATCTCACTAACTTTTTTCTCGGTTTCGGCTGGGGCGGCATCTGCTTTTACAACACTTTCGAGTCCAAAACTTTGACAGTGATTTTTGCCTCTATCACAGGCATTGTCTTTGTGCTGATGTTTTTCTTTTTGGTAAAAATGATTTTGAAACTCAACAAAGACAACACTTTCCACACCCGCGAAACGCTCCACAAAACCGCCGATGTCTATCTCGCCATTCCTGCCTCAAAGAGCGGAAAGGGCAAAATTCAAATCAGCATACGCGGCGCAGTCCACGAAATTGACGCGCTCACCGCAGGCGAAAAAATCGCCACAGGCAGCAAAGTCCGCGTTGTAGAAGTGATTGATAATCAAATGGTGCTGGTGGAGAAGATTTGATATGCAGATAAAAAATTATTGTTTTAAAAATCTAAATATTTTTGTAATTTTACAAGATGTTTTATAGAAGAAAAATATTATTAGCACTTTTGCAAATATTTGGCAATGAATTAGATAAAATGCACTTGCTAAAATTGTTGTTTATTTTTACACAAAAACAAACAACGAAAATTTATGATTTTATTCCATATCAATATGGCTGTTTTTCTTACTCTGTTTATGCAGACATTAATGTTTTGATACAAAAAAATATTATCCAAGAAAATCAAAATATTGTAAATCTGAATGATGAAACAGATTATTATCGACAATTAAAACAGGAAGACAGATATTTTATGCAACAATTAAAATCGCAATTTAGCACAATGTCTAATGACGATTTAATACATTATACTTACACAAACTTTCCATATTGGGCAATAAAAAGCACTATTGCAAAAAACAGATTAACGGCTGACGAATATGCAAAAGTTGAAAAATACATACCTAAATCTGATAAAACTATTTTATTTACAATAGGTTATGAAGGTATTTCGTTAGAAGAATATCTTAATCGGCTTATAAGAAATGATGTAAAAGTTTTGGTTGATGTCCGCCGCAATCCATTGAGTATGAAATATGGTTTTAGTAAAAATCAACTTTCACGTTATTGTTCAAATTTGTCTATTGAATATGTGCATTTTCCAGAAGTCGGCATAGAATCGGAACAGCGGCAGGAATTGAATACTCAGGCAGATTATAATAAATTGTTTGAAATCTATAAAAAAAATAATTTGCCAAAAACATTGGCAACTCAAAAGCGCATTTTTGAATTGTTAATACAAAAACAACGAATTGCATTAACTTGTTTTGAAGCAAATATTTGTATGTGCCACCGCAAGCATTTGGCAGAATCTATTGCTGCTTTACCGTCTTTTAATTACGAAATAAAACATATTTAAAAATGGCAAAAACCAAAGTTTTGATAACAGTGAAAACGTATCCGACTATTTCTTCCAAATATGAAGAATTGGTTTGTACAGCAGGTTTTACAGAAAACGGAAAGTGGATAAGAATTTACCCAATTCAATTTCGTAAAAAATCTTATAACGAACAATATAAAAAATATGATTGGGTAGAACTTGATTTGATAAAAAACAAAAGTGATTTTAGACCAGAAAGTTTCCGTTTAAAAGATATTGACGATGAAATAAAAATTGTTGGTAAAATTGGTACAACAAATAATTGGCAGGAACGCAAACAGTATATTTTGCAAAATGTTTATGAAAATCTTGAAAAATTAATTACAGAGGCGCACAATAAAAATATATGTACCTCTTTGGCAGTTTTTAAACCTGCAAAAATTACAGATTTTACAATAGAAAATGTTGAACGCGAATGGGACAAAGTAAAATTAGCCAAATTAGATGCCGAACAAAGACAAGGCAATTTATTTAAACAACCCGAAAATCTTTTTGAAGTAGTAAAAAAATTACCATATAAATTTTCATATATTTTTGAAGATAACGCAGGCACACAAAGCAAATTAATGATTGAAGATTGGGAAATTGGACAACTTTTTTGGAATTGCCTTGAAAAATATGAGGGCAACGAACAAAAAGCGTGTGAAGATGTACGCAAAAAATATTTTAACGATTTCGCAAAAACAAAAAACTTATATCTGTTTTTAGGGACATCACAAGTTCATCATTTTCCATCTAAAAATCCATTTATGATTATTGGCGTTTTTTACCCCAAAAAAGAACTACAACAAGATTTATTTTAAAACAGAAATAACTAAAAAATAATTTATAATTCTTAATTCTTAATTAACAATGAAC
>JAISKN010000194.1 GCA_031260925.1 Prevotellaceae bacterium
TAAGCCAAATCGTAAAAATAAATGAAAAGAACATTCGCATCAATATTCAAAAACTCAAAGCAAAAGGTTTATTAGAACGAATAGGAGCAGACAAAGGCGGCTATTGGAAAATATTATTGAATTGATTTTAACAATCTCCGCCCCAAATGTTGCAGGAGTGTATGTTCTTGTTTTTGAAGATGCTAATGGCGAAATTGAAAACAAAAAAATTATAGTAAAATAGAAAATTATGAAAGAAAATTACCCGATAGATTTTATAATAATGTGGCTTGACGGCAATGACCCCGAATGGCAAGCCGAATATAAACATTATTACAAACAAGAAAAAGGTGTTGATATGTCCATTGCACGAATACGCGATTGGGACAATCTGCAATATTGGTTTCGCGCGGTAGAAAATTTTGCGCCTTGGGTTAATAAAATTCACCTTATAACTTGTGGGCATTTGCCGAAATGGTTAAATAAAAATGCACAAAAACTGAATATCGTAAAGCATTCCGATTTTATTCCGCAAGAATATTTGCCAACCTTCAGCACATTTCCGAATACATTAAATCACCATCGTATCAATGGACTTGCGGAGCATTTTGTAGTTTTTGACGATGATATGTTTCTTGGCAAATCAACGGACAGAACAAGATTTTTTCAAAATGGAAAACCTGTTGATATGGCGCAACTTACGCCGATTCCGCCAGTTTTGCCATTTGGGCATTATTTGTTAAATTGCATTGCACTAATGCACAAAAGACACGATTTTACAAAAATTATTTTGCAAAATATTTGCAAATGGATTAATGTAAAATATGGAATTTCAGCAAATTTCAAAAATCTGTTTTTATTGCCTTTTGCAAATAATGTAAGTTTTAAGAACCCACACGTTGCCGTTCCCTTTATAAAATCAACTTATGAAAAACTTTGGCAGGAGGAATTTGAAATATTAGATGCAACCTGCAAAAGTCGATTTAGAAATTATACTGATGTTTTGCAGTGGATAATGCGTTATGAGCAACTTTTAAGTGGAAATTTTATACCTCACGGCATAAAAGACACACACACAGACTTAATTACAGATAACCGTGCAAATGAAATAGCCAATTATATTATTAAACAAAAATATCGTTTGTTTTGTATAAACGATAACAATGATATTGTAGATTTTGAAACAGCCAAAACTATAATTAATTCGGCATTTGAAAAAATATTACCTAAAAAAAGTTCTTTTGAATTGTAAAAATATGAATATACTTTTTGTTTTTAATACAGATATTTCGCCAACCGCAGCAGGTGGTGCAACGGGAATAACTCACAAATTAGAGTGTGCATTTCGTGAACGAGGTTGCAACACATCTTTGGCATTCTTTGAACAACACCAAACGCCATCACCAATAAAAAATAAAATTCAAATTACAAAGCCTTTTAACAAATGTGAATTTGAATGCTTTTTGACAAAAAATAAAATTGATACTATTGTTGTATCTACTTTAAAAAAACAAAAAGCAAAATATTTTTTGCCTTTATTGAAACAAATTGCCACTGCAAAAAATATTCAGACACTATTTTGGTTACACGGAATGCCAGGATATGAAATAATTACGATAAAAAACAAAAACGTATTGTTATACAGAATACTGCATCAAAAAAACAAAATAAAAAATATTAAACTTTTATTATTATCGCTTTTCCCAATATCTGATAGAATAGGAAAAATACTATTGCGTCGTAAATATGCTTTGCTTTGCAATTCTGTTGATAACATAGTCTTATTGTCCAATCATTTTATATCTGCATTTAAAGAATATGCCAATTGTTTTAAGAACAATAAATTTACGGCAATAAATAATTGTTTAACGTTTGATAAATACGCCGACAAGCAAATCATAAGTGGAAAAGAGAAAATTGTACTTATTGTTTCTCGTTTAGAAGAATATAAACGAATTTCACTTGCTTTAAAAATATGGCAACAGGCAGAGAAAAACTGTGTCGATTGGAAACTTGTGATTGTAGGAAAAGGTGAAGACGAGGATTATTACAAACGGTTTGCCAAAAAATTGCAATTAAAAAACTACACGTTTGAAGGCTGGCAAAATCCTCTTGAATACTATAAACGAGCCTCGATTTTTATGATGACTTCATCTCACGAAGGGTTTCCGATGGTTTTGGGCGAGGCGCAACAAATGGGCGTTGTGCCGATAGTTTTTGATAGTTTTGGGGCAGTTCACGATATTGTGAAAAACAATTTTAATGGAGTAGTTATTGAAAATAATAATATCAATTTATATGCGGAAAAATTGATTATGCTTATGAAAAATGCAACAGAAAGACAACTTTTGGCAAAAAATGCTTTGGACAGTTGCAAACGTTTTTCAACGGAAATAATCATTGAAAAGTGGAAAAACCTTTTTGAAAAAAATCTTAATTTATAAATTATGTTATCAATAATAATCTGCACATACAATCATTTTTATCCAATTATTACGCGCCATAACTATACTTTTTTAGGCACTTATGGCGAGCAATAACGGTATATTTTGCCATAACAAATATTTTTTATACCTTTGTGGCGAGTAATTAATACACCAAAATGAAAGCAAACAGTAATATAATTGGTCGTGAAACCGAAATTGAAACACTGCAAAACATCTATAAATCAGATGTTTCTGAGTTTGTTGCCATTTACGGACGGCGGCGCGTAGGCAAAACATTTCTTGTGCGCGAAACGCTTGCTGATAAATTTGTGTTTGATGTGTCGGGCTTGGCAAATGCAAACACTCGCGACCAAATTGTGAACTTCACGCTTGCACTAAATCGTTATGCAGGCGAACAGGTATATACGCCTGCAAAATCGTGGCTATACGCTTTTGAACAACTGATTGCACTAATTCAACAGTCGAAATCCCGCCGGAAAGTGCTGTTTTTCGACGAAATTCCGTGGATGGATACGCACCGTTCGGGATTTGTTACAGCACTGGAACATTTTTGGAATGGCTGGGCTTCGGCGCGAAAAGATATTGTGCTGATTGTCTGCGGCTCGGCTACTTCTTGGATTATCAACAAGTTAATAAACAACCACGGCGGGCTGCATAACCGATTGACCAAAACTATTTACCTGAAACCTTTCACTTTGCTGCAATGCGAAGAATATTTTGAACGGCGAAAAATACAGTTTAACCGCTATCAAATTGCAGAATGTTATATGGTTATGGGCGGTATTCCGTTTTATTTGAGCAAAATTGAGCGCGGCATAAGTGCAGCACAAAATATTGACAATCTGTTTTTTAGCGAAAATGCCGACTTAAAAAACGAGTTTCACAATTTGTATGCCTCATTGTTCAAAGAATCAGACGATTATGTGAAAATTGTGGCGGCGTTAAGTGCAAAAGCCAAAGGATTGTCGCGCGATGAAATTGTAAAAGCCGCAAAAATCAAAAGCGGCGGCGGATTGACAAAAATTCTCAAAAACCTTGAGTATTGCGGTTTTATTCGCGCTTATTCGGCTTTGGGCAAGCAAAAACGCGATGTTACCTATCAACTTGTTGATTTTTACACACTTTTTTACCTTAAATTTGTGGCGGCAAACAAATACAACGATGCTCATTTTTGGACAAACTCGCTTGATACGCCTTTGCGCAATGCGTGGGCAGGTTATGCTTTTGAAATGCTTGCGTTGTTGCATATTAACGAAATAAAACAGGCGATGAGTATTGCAGGAATACAGTCAGGCGTAGCAGCGTGGCGCAGCGAAAATTCCTCGCCTGCTGCCCAAATTGATTTGGTTATCAACCGAAAAGACGGCATTACAAACATTGTAGAAATCAAATTTTCGACAGAAAAATATGCGATTACAAAGAGTTATGAGGAAAATTTACGCAACAAAATTTCCGTTTTTAAAGAAGAAACTCAAACAAATAACGCCATTCATTTGGTAATGCTTACAACTTACGGAATTGCACAAAATAAGCACTCCGAAATAGCGCAAAAATCGCTAACATTAGATACATTATTTTTAAACATAAATAAATAATAATCAACATATTACAAGTTTTTTAACATAATTATTACTCGCCATAACTATACTTTTTAACCCACTTATGGCGAGCAATAATGATAAAAAATAAATAGCACTATGCTCTCAATAATAATCTGCACATACAATCGTGACAAATATATCTACAACTGCCTAAAAAGCATTGTGGAAAACAAATTCCCGTATAAAGATTACGAAATTGTTTTAATAAATAACAATTCAACAGACAATACCGAAAATGAATGCAAACGTTTTCTAAGCGATTTTCCGCAAGTTGATTTTCGTTATTTTATGGAAAAAAATCAAGGTTTGTCTTTTGCGCGAAATCGCGGAATAAAAGAGGCAATAGGCGAAATTTTAATTTATGTTGATGATGACGCAACAGTAAGTAAAAATTATCTGCAAACTTATGCTGATTTTTTTAAGCAAAATCCACAAGTAATGGCAGCAGGCGGAGCAATTTTTCCAGTTTATGAAAAAGAAGAACCAAAATGGTTTTCGCACTACATAAAAATTTTGATAACTTGCTATTTTTATGAGGGCGACAGAGTCAAAAAAATGAAAAGCGGACAATTTCCAAAAGGCGGAAATGCTGCATACCGCAAAATTGTTTTTGACACTATCGGCTTGTTTAATGTTGATTTGGGGCGCAAAGGCAAAAGTTTGATTGGGGCAGAAGAAAAAGATATTTTTGACAGAATGCTAAAACTCAAAATGGAATTTTACTATTTGCCAAACGCCATTTTGTACCACATTATCCCGCCGTCAAAACTGACAAAAGAATATTTCAACAATATAACATATTCCATTGGAAAAAGCGAAAGACTGCGCACATTATCTATCTCAAAATCAAAATTCCGTAAGCGCATTTTTGCCGAAACTATAAAATGGGCAGCGTCTATTATACTGTTTTTCAAATATTTAATCTTGTTTAAACCGCAAAAAGGCACAAAATTATTGCTTTTTCGGTGGAATGTTACAAAAGGGTTGTTATCTAACAAATAGATTTTTTTAGTAACTTTGCAGAAATTATAAAACAAACTATGCCCAAATTTTCAATCATAACAGTAACATACAATGCAGAAAAGTTTATAAAAAAAACTATGCAAAGCGTTGCAAATCAAAGTTTTAAAGATTTTGAATACATCATTATTGATGGAAATTCCAAAGACAAAACTTTGGAAATAATCAACAATTTTCAATCTTTGCCCGAAAATTTCAAAGGGTTGTGCGAGCCTGACAGCGGGCTTTATGATGCAATGAACAAAGGGCTGGCAATGGCAACAGGCGAGTTTGTGTGGTTTATAAATGCTGGCAACGCGATTTATTCACCTTACACTTTGGAAAAAATCAACAGCGAAATTTCAAATCTCAAATCTCAAATTGATATAATTTACGGTCAGTCGCTGATTGTGAATGAAAACGGAAAGCCGCTCGGCGAAAGGCATAAAATCGCGCCGAAGATTTTGACGAAGAACAGTTTTCTCAATGGTTTGGTCGTTTGCCACCAATCAATTTTGGTGCGGAGGGAAATCGCCCAAAACTACAACTTAAATTACACCGTTTCAGCCGATTACGATTGGGTTTTGAATGCGTTTGAAAAGTCGCAGGAAAATTTGTACATAGACGATTATTTGTCGAAATTTATGACTTCCGGCATCTCGGCGCAAAAGAGAAAACTCTCGTGGAAAGAGCGTTTTAAAATAATGAAAAATCATTTTGGGCTGCTCAAAACTCTTTTTGCACACATTTTAATTATTTTAAAATACCCGTTTTCAAGAAAATACTTATAACACAGAGTTCACAGAGAACCACAGAGTTACACAGAGAAAAATTTATTTTTCTTTCTCTGTGAACTAAAAAAGATAAGATGAAATGAGAAAAAACACAAGAACACGGAGTTTTTTCTGCGAAAAAAATATATAAATATCTCTGTGTAACTCTGTGGTTCTCTGTGAACTCTGTGTTATAAAAACAAATTCCGAAGGAATTTAACAGTTATAAGTTGTTTATTTTGTATTTCTTATAGCAAAAAAATATTTTCAAAAAAAGTTTTCAGAAAATTTTGTCAATATAAAAAAAAGTATTACCTTTGCAGCCCATTTTCAAAAGTAAAAATAACCCATAAAATAGTTGATATACAATGAAAAGAACGTTTCAACCTTCAAACAGAAAGCGCAAAAACAAGCACGGTTTCCGTGAAAGAATGGCTTCCGCAAACGGTCGCCGCGTTTTGGCTGCACGCCGCGCAAAAGGCAGAAAAAAACTTTCAGTTTCAGACGAATATACTCTGAAAGCCTGATAAAATTTGTGCGATAACAAACAAAGCAGAGATTTTTCTTTGCTTTTTTGTTGTTAGTAGAAGTGCTTAATATTCAAAATTACCTGTTTTTACATTGAATTTTTATTTTTTTTGACTTTTTGAATAAAAAAATCATTTTTTTGTTTGTTTCTGCAAAAAAAAACAGTAATTTTGTGCCATTGATACCAAAAAACTGTTTATTATACCAAAATGTCGAAAAATATTGAAGAAATCTTGCAATCAACCGATTGGGAGATTGAGCCTGTAAATCTTTATAAACCAATATCTTATGCGTTAGAAAGTGGTGGAAAACGCCTGCGTCCGATGCTGATGAGAATGGCTTGCGAACTGTTTGAAAAAAATGGCTCTATTGTAGAAAATGCGGCTGTTGCTGTCGAAATTTTCCACAACTTTACTCTTTTGCACGATGATATTATGGATAATTCGCCTGTCAGGCGCAACCGTCCGACCGTTCATAAAAAATGGAACACAAATACAGCGATACTTTCGGGCGATGCAATGATGATAAAATCGTATGAATTTTTGCAAAAAGTTCCTCAAAAATATTGGACAAAAATTTTTCCTCTTTTTACCCAAACAGCATTGCAAGTATGTGAAGGTCAGCAACTTGATATGGATTTTGAAACAGCAGACAATATTTCACTTGCACAATATTTTGAAATGATTAGGCTTAAAACGGCTGTGCTTTTGGCTTGTTCACTAAAAATCGGCGCGATTTTGGCTGATGCAGACGATAAAGATGCCGATTTACTCTACGATTTTGGAATTGCGCTCGGCATCGCCTTTCAACTCAAAGACGATTATCTCGATACTTTCGGCGATGCAAAAACGCTCGGAAAACCAATCGGCGGCGATATTTTGAATAAGAAAAAAACGTTTTTGCTGCTTTCCGCAATCAAGCATTCGGCAGACGACATTAACAATCTTTTACAAATTACTATCGGCTCGCGGTTTATAAATGACAGTAAAAAAATAACGGTAATTACGAATATTTTTAAAAAACTTGATATTCCAAAAATTTGCGAAGAAGAATTAGAAAAATATTATTCGCTGGCTATCAATTATTTAGATAATATTTCAGTAGAAGAAAAAAATAAAACTGAATTAAAAAATTTGATGCAAAAATTACATATAAGAAATTATTGAATTTCAAATCTTAAACCTTAAATTACAGTCAAAAATGCCTTACAGAAGATTACCAAAAACTGACCAAGCGCGCGCAAGAACGTTAAAATCTGTTATAAATCTTGAAAAAGAATACGGTTTTAATAATGTTCCGCTTTCATTTGATTTGTTAAACAAAGCGAAAACGCAACTTTCGCTTTTTGAACACGCGCAAGATTTGTATAGTAAAGCCTGCGACACTTGGCAAAGAAATAACACGCTTTACCGAGAAACTACAAGCAATGTACGACTTTATGTATCTCATTTTATTCAGGTTTTCAATATGGCGATTGTTCGCGGCGAGTTTAAAAAAGAGAGCAGAGCGTTTTATAAATTGCCGATTGAAAGCAACGCGCTGCCCGAACTTACAGCAGATGAAAACTTGATTGAGTGGGGAGAAAACTTGATTGAGGGCGAAATGCAGCGTCTCAGAACAGGCGGAATGTCAATGACAAACCCTACAATCGCAAGTTTGAGAGTACAATATGAGCGGTTTAAAGATTTGCGTATTGAACAGCAATTTCGGCAAATATCCATTCAGCGCACAAGAGAAAATTTTAATGTGGAGCGTGCTAAAAGCGATATTTTGATAAAAGAAATTTGGGACGCAATCGAAAATCATTTCAATTATATGCCTCAAAATCAGCGTATTGAAGAATGTACAAAATGCGGAATAATCTACTATTACCGCGAAGGAGAAAACAATGACGAATTGGAATTGGAATTGTTTGCGGAATAAAAAAGAGGTGTCATTCCCGCGCAGGCGGGAATCCCATTTGTACAATGAAGTAAGGAGATTCCCGCCTGCGCGGGAATGACAGGGTTCTTTTATTTTATATTCTGTTCATTTGATTGTTTTCCTATCAGATTTATTACCACATATTCCGACCTTGTGCCGATGCGAAATTTTCCACCCCAAATACCAAGTCCTGACGTGATAAAATATTGAGTTTCGCCTTTTCTGGTATAGCCGTATGGTTTTTCAAACATAAGTTTTTGAATGTAATTTAGGGGAAAAATTTGCCCGTAATGCGTATGTCCGCTCACCTGAAAATCAACGCCGTTCTGTCGTGCCTCTTTGAGCCTCATTGGTTGGTGGTCAATGCAAATAATGGGTTTTGTTTTGTCCAGATTGTCGGTGATTACGGCGAGGCGTTTGCGGTATTTTCGCGAATAATCTTCTCTGCCGACAATGTAAAAATCATCGTTAATCAGCACCGCAGAATCTCGTAGAACATTAATATTAGCGCGTTTAAGAAAATCCAAATTTTCCTCAATATTGCCGATATATTCGTGGTTGCCCAATGCCATAAAAACACCGAATTTAGTGTTGATTTTCCGAAATGTTTTATACATTTTGTCTTCAAAAATCGGCTTGGAAAAATTGTCTATAACATCGCCTGCAATCAAAACTACATCAGGTTTTTCGGCATTTATCAACCTCACCCAATTTTCAAGTTCGGGTTTGCCAATTCCGTAGCCAAGATGTAAGTCGCTGATTGACACTATTTTAAGTCCATTTTGAGAGGCAAGCGGTTTTGAAGTTTCAATATTGATTTCAACTCTGTTTTTTTTGTAATAATTAATATTTCCGATAATTAAAATTGCGGAAATAAGTACGGAAAAAATGCCCCAGCCGTACCAACTATGCACCATAAAACGCTCAATATTAACAAGATGAGTAAGCCTGATAATATCTAAAAACAAAAAAATCAGCAGAAGATACAGAAAAATAATTATCCACGATGTACCGATAATGTAGAGTATCGAAGTGATTTTTGTAGGCATCGAATTTCCCCAAAACATTGAAACAAAAAAGGGCAACTGTACAATTATTGCGCTCACAATCAGCAAAATACGCAAAGGAAGAATTGCAGGCATCATAATATAAAGTCTGGAAATAACATATACATTCAGCCCTAAAAAAATCAAAAATATTATGGCAAATTCAAAATATCTAAGCATTTTTATTTCTTTGTATTTTTTTTATTAAAAAGTTTGCAAAGGTAACAAATATTTCACATAAATTTTATTACTTTTGCAAAAAAAACATTCAGGGACTTCTAATAATTGATAAAAAAATCAAAAGCAGGTGTCATTGCGGGCTTGACCCGCAATCGATTGAAAAATACTTGCGAGCGATTGCGGGT
>JAISKN010000344.1 GCA_031260925.1 Prevotellaceae bacterium
CCCTCTTATGTTCAAGATATTATGGGACCAATGTTTTTTGATTACGGTTTTGGACCTTTCCGTTGGGTTTGTACTTCGTGCAAGGCGGAAGATTTGGCAAAAACTGACGAGATTGCAACAAAAGTGCTTGAAGAAATTTATCAAAATGCTCCGCAAGAGATTAAAAATCAGATATATGACAATATTCATTGGGTGCGCGAGGCAAATAAAAATAATCTCGTAGTTGGCTCGCAGGCGCGAATTTTGTACGCCGACAGCGAGGGCAGGCTCAAAATTGCCGATGCTTTCAACAAAGCGATAAAAAGCGGCGAAATCTCCGCGCCGATAGTTCTCGGGCGCGACCACCACGATGTTTCAGGTACTGACAGTCCTTATCGCGAAACCTCAAATATCTATGACGGCTCGTCATTTACCGCCGATATGGCGGTGCAAAACTGCATTGGCGACAGTTTCAGAGGCGCAACTTGGGTTTCGCTGCACAACGGCGGCGGCGTAGGTTGGGGCGAAGTGATAAACGGCGGTTTCGGAATGGTGATAGACGGCTCAGACGATGCACAACGCAGGCTCGAAAATATGCTGCTGTGGGACGTAAATAATGGCATCGCCCGCCGCAGTTGGGCGCGCAACGAAGGCGCAACTTTCGCCATAAAACGCGAAATGCAACGCACGCCAAATCTCGAAGTTACTCTGCCTAATTTGGTTGATAACGAAATTTTGGAAAATATTGTATGATTTTTTGATAGTTATACAATAGTTATACGCTTCGCGTTATACAATAGTTATACAGTCGTTTATTATTGTATTACAACTGTATAACCATTGTATAACCATTGTATAACCATTGTATAACCATTGTATAACTACTGTATAACTACCGTATAACCATTGTATAACTATTGTATAACTTTTATTTTTTATTTCACAAAAATACTTTTTTATTGATTTTTTTTGTTGTTTAACAAAAAATGCGTACCTTTGCCGCCATATTAATATTAATTAAAAAAATGATTAACGAAAAAAATTATCAGCCAAGCGGAAACAGTGATGATTCCAACGGCAATGACGGCGATTTTAAACCAAAACGCCAAAGAATTACTACTTCTGGCAACAACAGAAGTGAAAGGGGCAGTTTTAATCCCAATTTTTATAATGAAAATCGCACTTATCGGGCATCTACAAGAGTAGAGAACGGCGAAAATTCATCAGAAAACCGCCCTTACAACCCTTCGCCGAGAGGTGAAGGTTATGGCAACCGTTCAAATAATTATGAACGCCAACCGCGCCCTTACAACCGTGATAATAACGGCTCAGAGCGCAGTTCTTACAGTCCAAATCGTGAAAATCGCGGTTATAATTCCGAAGGCAGAAGTTATAATTCGGAAAATCGCGGTTACAATTCAGACAGAGGAAATTATCAACCGCGCGAAAACCGCTACAACAGCGGCGAACGCAAGCCGTATAACAGTTATAACAACAACGGCGGCGAACGCAAGTCGTATAACAATTATAACAATAACGGCAACGGCGAACGCAAACCGTATAACAATTATAACAGCGGCAGTGGCGAACGCAGACCATATAACAATTATAACAGCGACAGCGGCGAACGCAAGCCTTACGGCAATTTCAACCGCGACAATTCGCAAGGAGGCGGCTATCGCCCAAGAAGCAATGACGGCGGTGGTTACGGCAACCGCAACTACGGCGACAAATTTTCCCGCGATAGAAATTACAATCCAAATGACAAATATAGCCAAAAAAAGCAGATTGAGTACAAAAAGCAGTTTGTTGATTTGTCGTTGCCTATGAGGTTGAACAAATTTTTGGCTAACTCTTCAACCTGTTCGCGCCGCGAGGCTGACGAATTTATTACGGCGGGAGTTGTCTCTGTGAATGGAAAGGTTATAACCGAACTCGGCACAAAAATTATTCCTTCAATGGACAAAGTACATTTTCACGACCAGTTGGTTTCTATTGAAAAAAAGGTTTATATTTTGTTGAATAAACCAAAAAATTGCGTAACAACTTCCGATGACCCGCAAGAAAGGCTTACCGTTCTTGATTTGGTGAAAGGTGCGTGCAGCGAACGGATTTATCCTGTCGGCAGGCTTGACAGAAACACCACAGGCGTGATTTTGCTCACAAACGATGGTGATTTGACCTCGAAACTGACACACCCGAAATATGACAAAAAGAAAATTTATCAGATAAAACTTGATAGAGACTTGGAAGATAATGATTTGAAACAGTTGTTGAGCGGCATTGTGCTTGAAGACGGCGAAATGAAGGCTGACGAAGTGTCGTTTGTCAATGATGACGATTACCGCACAGTTGGAATTGAAATTCATTCTGGCAAAAACCGCATTGTGCGCCGTATGTTTGAGCATCTGAATTACAGAATTATTGCGCTCGACAGAGTATATTTTGCTGGTTTGACAAAGAAAAATTTACCGCGCGGCAAATGGCGTTATCTTTCAGAAAGTGAAGTTAATATATTGAAAATGAGCAACTAAATTAGATTTACGATTTTAGATTTACGATTTACGATTGAAAACAGCGCAAATCGTAAAATCTAAAATCGTAAATCTAAAATCGTAAATCTAAAATCGCAAATCTAAAATCGTAAATCTAAAATCGTAAATCTAAAATCGCAAATCTAAAATCGCAAATCTAAAATCGTAAATATGCTATACCCTTTAAAACTAATACCGCAATTTTTTCCAAAAATTTGGGGAGGGAAAAAAATAAAAAACATCTTTCCAAATGCGGAAAATCAGTCTAACATTGGAGAATGTTGGACAGTTTCGGGTATTGAAGGCAGCGAAAGTATTGTAGAAAACGGCTTTTTGGCGGAAAATACGCTTGCCGAACTTGCGGAGGTTTATCTCGGAGATTTGGTCGGCGACAAGGTTTTTGACGACTTCGGCGAAAATTTCCCGCTGTTGGTCAAAGTGATTGATGCCGCGCAAAATCTGTCAATTCAGGTGCATCCGAATGATGAAATTGCAGCCGAAAGGCACGATTGTTTGGGCAAAAATGAACTTTGGTACATACTTGATGCCGAGCCTGATGCCTTTATTATTGCAGGTTTTAACAAAAAGATTACCGAACGCGAATATATAAAAGCGGTAAAAGAAAACAGGCTGGAAAGTTTTTCAAATAAAATTTCTGTTAAAAAAGACGATGTTATTTTTATCCCTGCGGGCTGTGTTCACGCGATAGGTAAGGGCTGTTTGCTGCTTGAAATTCAGCAGTCATCGGACATAACGTATCGAATTTACGACTACGACCGCGTTGATGAAAATGGCAAAAAGCGCGAACTTCATACTGACTTGGCTGTTGATGCGATTGATTTTGATAATTGGAGAAATTGTCTATTACCAACACAAAGTCAGGCTAATCATTTAACGAATATCATTGAAAATGAGTATTTTACGATAAATATTTTGGAATTTGACAAAGAATTTTTGCTTGATTTGTCTGATAAAGAGAGTTTTACGCTTTTGTCGGCGGTGGAAGGAAATGTCGTTTGCAAATACAAAGATTATGAGATAGAAATAAAATTTGGCGAAACAATTTTATTGCCCGTTGAATTAAATTCTGTAATTTTAATTCCATATAATAATGCAAAAATTTTAATTACTAATACTTGATAAAATAAACTGATAACAAGGACTCAACAATTTGTTAAAATTTGTTATGTTGTTTTTTTGTTTTTTGAAATATTTTTTGTTTTTTATCAATACAAAAAATAACAAAAAATAACAAAAAATAACAAAAAATAACAAAAAATAACAAAAAATAACAAAAAATAACAAAAAATAACAAAAAATAATTATGAAGAAATTTACTGAAATTTTTAAAAGCAACTTGTTGAAAAACACGCTAAACAATATTATTGAATTTGTTAAAGATATTCCTGTTGTGTCTAAATGGTTGATTTTGAGTGTTGATATTGTTTTGTGTATTGTTTCTTTTTTTATAACATACGCAGTTACAATCAATATTAATCCACAAGATTTTTTTCAACACTTTGCTATAAAAATGCTTGTTGTACTCGCGGTTACAATTACATTTTCTTTTATTTTCAAAGTGCATAACGGCATTTTGCGCTACTCAACCTACCGCGATATATTTTTCCTTGGCATATCGCTGTTTTTAGCAAACTCCATTTTAACAATTATTAATCTGATTTATGAACATTATTCCGGCGATGTAAGTTTGCCGCCGTTGAGTTTTTTTATAAATTTCGTTTTTACTTTTAACGCAATGTTCTTTTTCAGAATGATTGTGCGGTTAATTTTTGATTTAACAAAAAATTCGTATTCAAAAAAGAACAAGAATGCAGTATTGATTTACGGAGTGTCGCCAACGAGCATCGGAATTGCAAAAATGATAGAGGCAGACGAGTATTCGCCCTATTATGTGAGCGGTTTTATTTCGTCTAACGAAGATTTTACACGCTCTAAAATTTTACGTCAGCCTGTTATTTTTAAAGAACATTTCTATAAAAATCCGAAGAAAATTAATAATATCAAGTCTATAATTATCAATCCGCAAGAAATTGATATGGCTGAAAAACGTGTTTTGAGTGAAATTTGTTTTGAAGAACATATTGAGCTGCTTACAGTGCCGTCAGTTGATGCTTGGAATATCCGCGATATTAAAAAACTCAACATAGAAGATTTGCTTGGGCGCGACACAATAAAAATTAATACACAATTAATATCTGAAAATCTTAATGAAAAAGTGGTTTTGGTAACAGGCGCGGCTGGCAGCATCGGCAGTGAAATTGCGCGCCAACTTTGCAGTTTTGATATTAAAATGCTGATTTGCTGCGATGTAGCGGAAACCCCGCTGCACAATCTTACGCTTGAACTGAAAGAAAAATTCCCGAAAGTAAATTTTGTTTCGCAAATTGCTGATGTCCGTAATTGGACTGCGATGAAAGAAGTTTTTGAAAAATACCACCCGCAATATATCTATCACGCGGCTGCTTATAAGCACGTTCCAATGATGGAAAATCACCCAAAAGAGGCTGTCCGCACCAATGTAAAAGGCACAAAAATTGTTGCCGATTTGGCATTTGAGTATAACGCGGAATGTTTTGTAATGATTTCTACCGACAAAGCCGTAAATCCGAGCAATGTAATGGGCGCGTCAAAGCGAATTGCTGAAATCTATATTAGAATTCTTTCGCAGCGCGTGGCAAAAAAACAGGGAACAACCCGCTATATTATTACTCGTTTCGGCAATGTACTCGGCTCAAACGGCTCTGTTGTGCCGCTTTTCACTGAACAAATTAAAAATGGAGGTCCGCTGACAGTAACACACCCAGAGATTATCCGCTATTTTATGACGATACCCGAAGCGTGTTCGCTTGTGCTTGACGCTGGACATCTTGGAAAAGGCGGCGAAATTTTCCTTTTCGATATGGGCGAGCCTGTCAAAATCAAAGATATGGCGGAAGATATGATTAGGTTGATGGGCTACGAGCCGTACAAAGATATTAATATTATATTTTCCGGCTTGCGTCCTGGCGAAAAACTGTATGAAGAACTGCTTTACAACAGAGATGATGCAAAATATACCGAAAACAAAAAAATTATAATTGACAAGGTAAAAATTCACGATGAAACAATAGTTTTGCCAAAAATCGACAGCCTCTTCAATATTGCCGAAATCGGCAACAATCTCGATGTTGTTAAAATAATGAAATCAATCGTACCCGAATTTAAAAGTCAATGCTCTGAGTTTGAAACGCTTGATAAAAAGTGATTAATTGTTAATGTTCGCAGTAGAAAATTTTTGACAAAAAAATAAAAGTGTTGTCATTGCGGGCTTGACCTGCAATCGCTAATGTACTATATTTCAATCGATTGCGGGTCAAGCCCGCAATGACACCTAACTTTTCTGGCTTATTTAAACGCCTAATTCAATAAAATTAATGATAAATAAAAAACGGCGTAAATTTTAAAAAATCACGCCGTTTTTTCATTAATCATTAATCACTAACAATTAATCATTATTTCCCTCCAAATTCCATTAAATACGCTTTGATAAACTGTTCCAAATCGCCGTCCATAACGGCTTGAACATTAGATGTCTGATAGTTTGTGCGGTGGTCTTTTACTCGGCGGTCGTCAAAAACGTATGAGCGAATTTGGCTACCCCATTCGATTTTTTTCTTGCCTGCCTCTACTTTTGCTGTTTCGGCGCGGCGTTTTTCGAGTTCGAGTTCGTAAAGTTGAGATTTTAACAGCCGCAGAGCGTTTTCTTTGTTGCCCAACTGCGAGCGGCTTTCGGTATTTTCAATCACAATTTCATCTTCTTTGTCTGTTACAGGATTTTTAAATTTGTAGTGCAGACGCACGCCTGTCTCAACCTTATTTACATTTTGTCCGCCTGCGCCAGACGAACGGAACGTGTCCCAAGAAAGATTGGCTTGGCTGATTTCAATCTCAATCGTGTCATCAATCAGCGGTACGACAAACACCGATGTAAAACTTGTCATTCGCTTGCCCTGCGCATTAAACGGCGACACGCGCACAAGGCGATGAACGCCGTTTTCGCTTTTGAGATAACCGTAGGCATATTCGCCGTCTATTTGAATGGTAACGGATTTAATGCCAGCCTCGTCTCCGTCTAAAATATTGGTAACTTCGGCTTTGTAACTGTTTGCCTCTGCCCAACGCAGATACATACGCATCAGCATCGAAGCCCAATCCTGCGCCTCTGTGCCGCCTGCGCCAGCCACGATTTTCAGCACCGCGCCGAGTTTGTCCTCCTCGTTGCGCAGCATATTTTTCATTTCGAGATTTTCTATAAGCGTAAGTGTGTGATTATAAGCCGTTTCCAACTCATTTTCCGAAATCATATTTTCGCGAAAAAATTCCATTGAAATATTGAGTTCCTCAATAGAATTTTCTATATTTTCAAAAAGTTCTATCCAAAGTTTGAGTGATTTTACCTTACGCATCTGCTCTTCCGCTTGGGTTTGATTTTCCCAAAAGTCAGGCACTTGCGTACGAATTTCCTCCTCTTCCAACTGAATTTTTTTCGCATCAATATCGAGATATTTTTTGAGCAAATCTTTCCTTTCTGCTGCCGCTTTTATCTGTTCTGCTGTAACCATTTTTTTAAATAATTTCTATTCCTGTTTTTTGTATTTCATCATAAAAACCTGCGTAATCTTCGTCAGGCACAATAACGTGAGGCTCAATGCGGTAATCAATTTTTTCTGTTAATTTCCAAATCATTGGAACAACTGTAAAATAGTCGCCTACCCAGCACTTTACCACAAATGCAACATCTATATCGCTGTCTTCTTGGGCATTGCCTTTGGCAAATGAGCCAAAAAGAAAAACCTTATCAATTTGCATTGGAAAATCGCTTTGTTTTACCAATTCTTGATAATCTTTTACTTTTTTAATAATATCTGTTCTTTTGTCCATTGTTGCAGATTTTTTACATTTTCAATTATTTGAAGGCATTTTGCTTTTGTAAGCGACTGTGCAATTTATTGTTTTTTTACTTTCTGCAAAAATATAAATTATTTTTTATTTTACAAAATATAAATTATTAAGATAATAGAAAAACAATTAAATAAACAGAATAAAATGAAGCAACCTGTCATTCCCGCGCAGGCGGGAATCCCATTTGTACAATGAAGTAAGGAGATTCCCGCCTGCGCG
>JAISKN010000021.1 GCA_031260925.1 Prevotellaceae bacterium
TACGGCTCTCCTTCCGAAATATACTCGGTAACAACTTTTGAAACACCGTAAAGCATTCTATGAAAATAATCAAGTTCGCGATTGTTTTGCACTTCTATAATCACCAACTCGCCTTTGCCGTTTTCTACAAGCATATCAACTCGGTTGAATTTATCTTCAAACCTGTTTTTATTGCCTTCGCTTTCGAGTATTTTGTCGATTTTAATTTGGTCGTTTAGCAGACACGACAAAAAACCTTCAAGCACCACAAAATTGGACTTTTGCCTCAAAAGCCGTTTTATTGCCCAATCAAACCGAATATAATTGCTTTGTGCCATAATTTTTTAAGTATAAAATTATTAGGTATTTGAAAACACAAAATTACAATTTATTTCTTACAAAACAAAACATATGAGTAATGCAAATTTTAATTTAAAATTCCGTTTCTTTCAAAAATATAATCTACATTTTTAAAATAATATTCCAAAGTGAAACAGTCGTTGAGTTCGGAAAGCGAAACAAGAGAATTTATTTTGTCGTTTTCCTGCAAAAGTTGCTGATAGTCAAGTCCTTCTGCGTATGCTTTCATCGCAATCGGCTGAACTGTATCATACGCCTGCTCGCGAGATAAACCTTTGGAAATCAGCAAAATCATTACTCGTTGGGCGAAAATTATTTTTTTCGTTTTGTAGATATTTTCAAGCATATTTTCGGGAAAAACAACAAGATTTTCCAAAATTCCGCTGAAACGCACGAGCATATAATCCAAAAGTTCGGTAGCATCGGGCAAAATAATGCGCTCGGTGGCGGAATGCGAAATATCGCGTTCGTGCCAAAGGGCAACATTTTCGTAGAAAGTCGCCATATAACCGCGCATTACGCGGGCGCAACCGCAAATATTTTCAGACGAAATCGGGTTGCGCTTGTGCGGCATCGCAGACGAACCTTTTTGTCCTTTACCAAAATTCTCCTCAACTTCGTGTACTTCGGTGCGCTGTAAATTCCTGATTTCCAACGCCATTTGTTCCAATGACGAGGCAATAACAGCGAGCGTTGCCATATAATATGCGTGGCGGTCGCGCTGAATAACCTGCGTGGAAACGAGCGCGTGGCTGATGCCCAATTTTTCGCAAACATACTCCTCCACAAACGGCGGAATATTTGCAAAATTGCCCACTGCACCGCTCATTTTGCCGCATTCAATATCTTTGCTGGCAGATTTGAAACGCTGCAAATTGCGCTGCATTTCGGCGTACCAAAGAGCAAATTTCAGTCCAAAAGAGGTAATATCGGCGTGAATGCCGTGCGTGCGCCCAATGCAAGGCGTGTTTTTAAACCGCTGCGCCTGATTTTTCAAAATTTCGATAAAACGCTCTAAATCAGCGAGTAAAATCTCATTTGCCTGCTTGATAAGGTAGCCGTTTGCGGTATCAACCACATCGGTCGAGGTCAAGCCGTAATGCACCCACTTTTTTTCCTCGCCCAAACTTTCGCTCACAGCGCGGGTAAAAGCCACAATGTCGTGGCGCGTCTGCTGCTCAATTTCGTAGATGCGCGGAATGGAAAACGTTGCGTTTTTCCACAGTTTTTCAACATCAGAGGCAGGAATAACGCCAAGTTTCGACCACGCCTCAGCAGCGTAAATCTCAACTTTGAGGTAGGCATTGAATTTATTTTCTTCTGTCCAAATCGCCCGCATTTCTGGGCGGGAATAACGGTCTATCATATATTTTTGATTATTTGTTGATTTGGTTATTTGTTGATTTGGTTATTTGGTTATTTGATTATTTGGTTATTTGATTATTGGTTGATTTGATTATTCAATCACTTTGCAGTAACAAGAAATCACCAAATAATCAAATCACCAAATCAACATATTCTTAAATACATCTATACAAAAACCCATTCTCCCGCATTTCATTTTTATCGTAAATATTTCTGCCGTCAATTATCACTTTTTGGGTCATAATTTTGCTGAGAACAGTCCACGAGGGGAGGCGAAATTCTTTCCATTCGGTTAAAATCAGCAGCGCGTCTGTGTCAGTGGCGGCATCGTACATATCTTGACAGTATTGCACTGTGTCGCCAATTCTGCGCTTGCATTCTTCCATCGCAATCGGGTCATAGACCTTTACTTTGCAGCCTGCTTTGAGCAACAAATCTATCACTACCAAAGAGGGTGCCTCGCGCATATCGTCAGTTTCGGGCTTGAATGCCAAGCCCCAAAGCGCAATCGTTTTGCCTTGCAGATTACTATTAAATGCCTTTGATAATTTATCAAAAAGAATAGATTTTTGCCTGTCATTAACGCTTTCAACAGCCTTTAAAACCTGCATTTCATAGCCGTTTTTGGTCGCCGTTTTTATTAATGCTTTCACGTCTTTTGGAAAACAACTTCCGCCGTAACCGCAGCCTGCATAGAGAAATTTATTGCCAATTCTCGTGTCAGAGCCGATGCCGTTGCGCACCATATTAACGTCTGCGCCGACTAAATCGCACAAATTTGCGATGTCGTTCATAAACGAAATGCGCGTTGCCAACATCGCATTTGCCGCATATTTTATCATCTCAGCAGACGGAATATCGGTGTAAATCATTCGGTAATGGTTGATTGTGAACGGCTTGTAAAGCCTGTCCATAATCTGCTTTGCACGCTCGCTTTCAACGCCCACAACTACGCGGTCTGGTCCCATAAAGTCCTTGATAGCAGCTCCTTCTTTGAGAAATTCGGGGTTTGAGGCAACGTCAAATTCCACTTTCGCGCCGCGTTTGTCCAACTCCTCCTGAATGGCAGTTTTAACCTTCTGCGCCGTGCCAACGGGAACGGTGCTTTTGGTAACAAACAAAATATAGTCGTTGATATTTTGCCCAACGGTGCGCGCAACATCAATCACATAGCGCAAATCAGCCGAGCCGTCTTCGTCAGGCGGCGTGCCAACGGCGCAAAACACCACTTCCACATCGCCCAAACACTCTTTTAGGTCGGTTGTAAAATTCAACCTGCCTGCAGCGTGATTTTTAATTACCATATCCTCCAAATTCGGCTCGTAGATTGGCAGAATGCCGTTTTTGAGGTTTTCAATTTTGGTTTTGTCAATATCCACGCAAGTTACATTAATGCCCATCTCCGAAAAGCAAGTGCCTGTAACCAAACCAACGTAGCCTGTTCCTACTATTGCTATTTTCATTTTTTAGAGTTTATATTTTTTTAGTTAAAAATCTCGTTTAATTCACTTTCAATCAATGAAATATCTGACAAATCTTTCAAATTAAGCGTTAATTTAAAATTCACCTGATTATTTGGATTCATCGAAACAAGTTGTTTCTCAAAATCGCCCTGTTTAATATAAAATTTTCTGTCTTTGTGATGATAAGAAAGGTCTTTTTTCTCAAAAATGCGAAAAAGCACAACATCTTCGCAAATTCCAATGCACAAAAGATAATTATAATTGTAATTCGGATTAATTCCGTTGAATTGAAAAGTGCTGTTTTTGCTGCCTTTTCGGGCAGTTTTTACCTCAAAAAACACGCCCTTTCTTGTCTGAATATCGTATTCATCGTGAATTACGCCATCGTCAATTATTTCCGTAAATTGACTTATCAAAAATTTCGCGTATTCCTCGCCAATTTGCCCAACAGCATTGCCTTCCATACCAAATATCTTTGCAAATTTTGCATTTGCATTTTTATCACGCATAACTTCATCATATTTGCGTTCAATAATTTCCTGTAATTTTTTTTCTAAATCAATCATATTGCTTGTTTTGGAATGGTTAATAAATGTAAATTATCTTGCAAAACCTGAAAAATATTAGATTTTCCAATATGATAACAGGAATTTGTTGCTAAACTTGCGTAATTTTTCCAATCGGTATTTTCTAAAATTTCTTTAATTTTATCTCTAATATATTGATTTTCAGTTGTAAAAATAACTGCAACGCCAGATTTATACTTCACTTCTGCAAAATCATAAACAATCGAAATTTTATCGTGGAAAGTTGAGGAAATGTAAAAATCGGCTTTTTCGTCAAAAATATAACGTTTCCCACATTCGCGTTTTTTTGCCAGCGAAACCGTTATCACTTTCACAAAATCGGAAAACGGCTCGCATTTTTTGTTGTTATACCAACTAAATTCCTCATTTTCAAGTTTATGATTCTTACTCCAAATCTGAAAAACGCACTTTACATCAACCGTTTTTTGCGTTGTCGGCACATAAAACGAATTTTTCGGCAATCGTTCCGAATGTATTAAATTAAATCCCCGCACTCGATATTTTACTGAACCTTTGCCTTTGCTTTCAAAAAACATTGGCAAAATAAAACACACATATTCAGCACGTTGCGAGTGATTTATAAAATTTAGAGCCATTACTCCGCGATGTCCAAAAGGCGGGTTTCCAATAACAATTAATTTTTTTTCAGGCAAATTAAAATTCAAATAATCGGACTTTACAATATCATTTCTTAACGGCTCAATATCAACGCCAATTCGCTGATTTTCAGGCAATAAATCAAAAAAACAGCCCTCGCCTACGCTCGGCTCAAGCCAAGTATAATTTTCAATTTCGTTTTCGTATTTCTCTATAATTTGGTTTGTTTTAGCAAAAAGCACTTCTGCCAATTCTTTTTTAGTAAAGTATTGGTCTAAAACGTTTTCGGAATTAATTTTCATTACATTTCCATTAACGTATCTAAATTCTTTTTCGCCAAATAAAGTTTGCATTTTTTATCAACTTTTATGTTCCAACTGATAGCCGAAACTTCTTAATTTTGTTTCTCGATTTCTCCAGTCTTTTTCTACTTTGACGAAAAGTTGCAGGAAAACTTTTTTCTGAAAAAATGCCTCAATGTCTTTGCGCGCCTCTGTGCCGACTTTTTTGAGTGCGGAGCCGTTTTTACCGATAATAATGCCTTTCTGACTTTCGCGCTCGCAGAAAATCACTGCCGAAATATTGATAATTTGCTCTTCTTCTTTAAATTCTTCTACCATAACTTCCACGCTATAAGGCACTTCCTTGTCATAATTCAGCAAAATTTTCTCTCTGATAATTTCGGTAACAAAAAACCTTTCGGGCTTGTCGGTTAATGCGTCTTTGTCGAAATAGGGCGGCGATTCGGGCAGTAAATCGACAATTTTTTTGAGCAGTTGGTCGATGCCGAATTTTTCCGTTGCCGAAATTGGCAAAATGTCCGCATTCGGCAGTTTTTTTTGCCAAAAATCAACCAAAGCGAGCAGTTTTTTTTCGTCCATCAAATCAATTTTATTGACAATAACGATGATTTTTGAATTGATATTTTTAACATTTTCCAAAAAATCGTTATTTTTTTCGGCAGAATCGACCAAATCGGTTACATAAAGCAAAATATCGGCATCTTTGAGGGCGGAATCGGAAAATTCGCGCATACTTTCCTGTAACTTGTAGTTCGGTTTCAGCACGCCCGGCGTGTCGGAATAGACAATCTGAAAGTCTTCGCCGTTCACGATGCCCATAATGCGATGCCTCGTAGTTTGCGCCTTAGACGTGATAATCGAAATACGCTCGCCGACAAGCGCATTCATCAAGGTAGATTTGCCCACATTCGGGTTGCCTACTATATTTACAAAACCTGCTTTGTGCATTTTTTTAGTGTTTAGATAATAGAGTTTAGAATATAGATTTTTTAAGGACAGCCTGTCTTTGCTCTTTATTCTAAAAGTCTGCAAAATTAGTCTTTTTTCTATAAAAAAACAAGCGCATTTCTAAACTCGTTACTCTACTCTGCCCTCGCTGATATAAAATATTTTGCTTTCAATTTGAGTTTTGGAAAGAATTTCGTTTAAATGTTCGCGGTTGGTGTCGGTAATAAAAATTTGCCCAAAATCGTCATTAGAAATCAATTCAACAATTTTTGTAACTCGCTCAGTATCAAGTTTATCAAACAAGTCATCAAGCAGCAAAATGGGTGTTTTTCGGCTCACGTTTTTGAGAAAAACAAACTGCGCAAGTTTCATCGCCGTAACGTAAGTTTTGTTTTGCCCCTGCGAGCCTGTGTTTTTCAGCGGAAATTCCTGCAAAGTCATTTTTAAATCGTCTTTGTGAATGCCGTGTGTGGTGTAACCGAGAATTTTATCGCGCTCGCGTGTCTGCAAAAACTGCACATCAAGTTTTGTATCTTGCTGTAAATGAGAGATATAATGCAAATCAACGTCTTCTTTTTGCCTCGTGTCATTCTGACGAAAGTCAGAATCGTTTGTATTTTCAGGCGATTGTGGGTCAAGCCCGCAATGACAGGTAGGATTGCCTGAAATTTTATTGTAAAACTCCTTAAAAACAGGCACAAAACTTTCTATAAATTTTTGTCTGCACTCAAAAATCTGCTCGGCAACGGCGCACATTTTTTCCTCCAAAATTTCAAGCATTGTGTCGTCAATTTTCTCCAGCGTTTTCAGCAGCGCATTCCTGTTTTGCAGCAACGAGTTGTAAATCATCAAGTTATCAAGATATTTTCTGTCGTATTGCGAAATCACAATATCCATAAACCTCCGCCGCTCCTCGCTGCCGTCATCAATCAGCGAATTGTCGGCAGGCGACACCAGCACCAACGGCACAAAACCGATATGTTCGGCAAGCCTGTCATACTCTTTTTTGTTGCGCATAAACTGCTTTTTTCGGCGGCGTTTTACTCCGCACGAAATATTTTCGACCTGTTCGCCAAAAACATATTCACCCTGAATCATAAAAAAATCGGCATCGTGTTTAATTATCTGATTATCAACAGGATTTAGGTGGCTTTTACAAAACGAAAGGTAATAAATCGCGTCTAAAAGGTTGGTTTTGCCCATACCGTTATTGCCCAAAAAGCAGTTGATTTTTGGCGAAAACGTCAAATCGCACTCGGCGACATTTCGGTAGTTTAATATTGTTAAATGATTGAGATACAATTTCGTTAGTGGTTAGTGGTTAGTGGTTAATTTTTAGTTTTTAGTTCTTAGTTTTTAGTTCTTTTTAAATTTTTCTAAAATATTTTGCAGCGATAAATCGTTTTCCAAATGTCCGCGCACATTCTCAAAATCTCGGTCTTTGTATTTTGGCAAATCTACTCCGTAAGAAATTTTGGAGTTGCCGAAAAATTCTGTTGCCGCCTCTTTTTCAAGCCGTTTGCTTATTTTTTCAATCACAGAAAAATATTGTTCCAAAATTTCGTTTGGAGAAATATTTTGTTTTACAATAAAATTTTCGGTAAAATAACCCGCAAGTTCCTGATACATATTTTCAATACTTTTAAATTCCTCGTTGAGATACTGAAAATTCGGTTTGTTATTAACCAAAATATAATGCCAAACGTTGAACAACACATCTTTCGGAAGTATCAATCCCGACAAATCTACCCATTCGTCAAACTTAAAAATATTTTCTTCAATTTTGCTGTCAGTCTGAACTTGTTTCAAAATCGTTTGTTTATCAAGTGATTGCGGGTCAAGCCCACAATGATGTACAAGGTATTCACCCATAAAAACCGTTAATGCGTCTTGGTAATACTCAACGGCTTTTTTCAACGAATGACGGTGAATTTTGCAATTTCCGTATTCAAAATATTCTGCATCGGGCGTTTTTTCGCGCAAATCGTTGAGAATTTTAATTGCATTCTCTATTTTAATGATAATCAGCGGGTTAAGAAAATCGTAAGTGATTGTATCTAAAAAAATTTCGCCTTGCCGCTTGTCGCGGTTTTGCCACTTATTAACATCGCGCAAAGTGCCTATTCTGAACAGATTAACTGCAGGAATTAGCACGCTTTGCCCGTTTTCCTCCATAAGATACGAAAAAGGCAAATCGGCAATGTTCGGGTGATTTTTGTGCGAGCCGAAAATCACGCTGAAAGCCCCGATATGTGCAGGAAAAAGCAGATACGAGTTGCTTGCAAACTTGCAGCCGCGCTCCATAACTCCCTGATGCACAGCACCTAACTTGTAGGCGTGGTTGCTCATATTTGTACCGCTGCCGATATTTGCAAACGATAACGCACAGGCAATCAGCAAATTAGATTTGTGATGCGATACTGTGTATGGCGCGGCAAAAAGCGAAACCGCCTCGCCGTTCATAAGTTCGCAGTTGGAGAAAATCAGGCAGTCGGTAGCCGAAAATCCCTTTGAAATCTCGCTGCCCTGTCCTACAAAACAACGCTCAATCAATGCGCCGTCAGTGATTTTTGCCGAAGTGGAAAAGATGAAATTTTTGGCTATCACGCCCGCGCCCACAAGTGTTCTGCCCTGAAAATCACTGTTGATAGAGCCGTTTTCAAGCAGTTCCGCACCAGAAACCAGCGCACCATTACCGATTTTTACATTCAAAATTGCTCTGCAATTTACAATTTTTGTCTGCTCTCCGATAACGCCGCGCACAAGTTTTTTCTGCCGTTTAACATATTTTTCAATCATATTCAAAATGATTTCCAAAAGTTCGCCTGATATTCGGTGAAATACAAGAATATGGGCAATTTGGGCAGAAAGTTGGTCAAAAATGGGAATTTTCCGCCCACCGTTTTCATTGACAGCAGCCACGAGCGTGCCATTGCCAAAAGCAGTGCCGCGCGTGCAGGAAAGCGTACCGACATTGGTTATAAAACAGCCGCTTTTGATTTCGTAATTTGC
>JAISKN010000080.1 GCA_031260925.1 Prevotellaceae bacterium
TAACAGATTGCAGCGTTGAAAATTACTGTGTCTTGTCGCGGATAAACTGTTAAATTCAAGCGCGTTACGCTGTCGCAGTTGTTAATGTTCTGATTTTCATTGAAATAAACATTGCTTGCGGTAGCATTCGTAATGTTAAAGCCGTTTGCTGTGTAATTTGCGCCGTAACAGATTGCTGCGTCGAAAATTACGGTGTCCTGTTTTGGATAAACCGTTAAATTCAAGCGTGTTATGCTATCGCAACCATTGATATTCAAATCGTTATTGAAATAAACATTGCTTGCAGCGGCATTTGTGATATTAAATCCGTTTGCTGTGTAATTTGCACCGTAACAGATTGCAGCATTGAAAATTACAGTGTCCTGTTTCGGATAAACGGTTAAATTCAACCTTGTTACACTGTCGCAGTTGTTAATGTTCTGGTTTTCATTGAAATAAACATTGCTTGCAGCGGCATTTGTGATGTTAAATCCGTTTGCTGTGTAATTTGCACCGTAACAGATTGCAGCGTTGAAAATCACTGTGTCCTGTTTTGGATAAACAGTTAAATTCAAGCGCGTTACACTGTCGCAGTTGTTAATGTTCTGATTTTCATTGAAATAAACATTGCTTGCGGTAGCATTCGTAATGTTAAAGCCGTTGGCTGTGTAATTTGCGCCGTAACAAATTGCAGCGTTGAAAATTACGGTATCCTGAACAGGATAATGCGACAATACGAGATTAATAATGCTGTCGCCGCCGATTACTGTAAGCAAGGTATCTGCATAATTGCCAATTTCCAAAACATATTTATCAACAAACCATAATGAATCTCCTGAGCAAATGGTTTCTTCAAGGAAAGTAAATACAGGCGCAGGGCGTTGCAGCCAAGTTACGATTGTGTCTGATTCGCCAGGGTGTTGTTGCAAATCATAGATATTGGCAGTAGAAATTTGCAGAGAATATTCGCCCCAAGCGTTTGTTTTGTCTGCAAAATTTACTTGGTACACAGAATCGTTGATTTGTGCCACAGTTACCGTTTCATCAAGCAAATTGCTGTCGTTTTGCATGGTGAGCGACATATCTTTCCACGAGAAAGTAGGTTGGGAAATCGGCTTGTTGAAATGTACAACTACGTTTTTCAAAGTGTCGTGCAATTCCGTTGTTGGTATGTTGTCAATGCTTTCCACGCGCACGGGATTTGCTGTGATTTTTTCAAAATAGAGCGTATAATTTCTCAAACCTGCCGTAGATAACGTGTCCACAAAATGCAGTTTATTTTCATAAACAGGCTCGCGGCTGTCGGGCATAGTGCAATAGGTTTGCCATACGTTAGTGAGCGGAATTTCTTGATTATCTTCTCTTACGGCTCTGATTAAGCGGTATTTGCCATAACCTGGGTCGTCTAATTGGGCATAATTCCACCCGATTGACTTTGGTTTGACGGCAAGATTTATTTCCAAATCATTGGGCTGTACAATGCCGTCGCAATAGGCTGTATCTGCCAAATTCACGTTGGTGCGCGTAGCATTTGAGAAATAAATGGCATCCGGATAATCGTGTGCATCTGCTACATCATTCACAAGGAAATCGGGCATATTGTCGTCTAAATTGCCGTAAGCGGTAATAAATCGGGTAAGTTCGTGAATTTCTACCGTATCTACCAGCGACAAATCGGGATTGCCGCGACTGTCCAAATGGCGTACATGCGATTCGTAAGACGTGAAATGACCGAGCAAAGAGCCTGTAAACCACCAATGCCCTACTTTTGTGCTTTGTCCGTTGATATTACCGAAATTGATGCCGGTAAGTCCAAGTTGGCGTTCTGTGCCGTCCAATTCCGAACCGATAATTGAGAAATTGACTGCCAAGCCTTTTTCGTTGTCAAGAATTTTGGGCTGTGCGCTTTCGATAGAGAGGTTTTTGGCAATGCCGTAACCTTTGTTTTGCACCATTACGCCGAGATTAGCGGCAATAGACGGCTCAATATTTTCGGTCATCGGGTCATCGGCAAACAGGTCGCGCTGCATAAAGTAATACAAATGCAGGAACGGACTTGGCTGTACTTCCAAACCGACAGGGAACAAATCGGCAGTAACCGTTTCGCCTGAGAACGGGTCTAAATACGAGAGAGTGCCACCAAACGAATAGGTTTTTGCCACAGTTGGTGCAGCATTTACGGTTGGAATAAAGAGAATAGTCGCTGTGCCGTCGCTGTTGGCGATTAAACTTCCTGTGCCATCCACTTCGGTAAGCGTTTGCAGCGATTCGGTTTCGATATGGAACAGATTATTGCAAACATTGCCCTGCTCGTCTTTGATAACCAAATTGAGCGTAACATTTTCCATTGGGATACTTTCGTGTCCGTTGTGTATGTTGAGCGTACCGCGGAAGGCTTCGCGAGTCATTGTTACTTTTTGAGAGATTTGGAGGGAAACGGAGGCGCAGACGGAGTGACGGGCAATGGTGTCGTTATCGTTATTTCCCGTGTTATCTTCAAGCAAATAACCCAAATCCAAAACTTTAATATGAATGTTGCAAGATTGATTTTCTGCTGTTGCTGTAAGCGTACATTCGCCCTCGTTCCTGCCCCAAATATAACCCTCGTCGTCAATGTAAATTTTAGAAACATCATTTGTGGAAAATACAGGTTTTACCTTTGTAGTATCGCCATCTGCCCAAATTGCAATTACCGAAGGATGAATATACTGGTCTTTGAAAACATACAAAGTATCATCAAATTCATCAAATTGAATAGCAGTAGGGGTTTGTCCTAAAATGTTATCAATATGAACAGTGATTGAGTCTGATAAATAGTAATTATCGGGTGTTTTGCCTTCTGCCATGATAGTAATATCACCACGAGTTTTTGCAGGAAGAATAATAGTATCATTGTCGCTATCTGCATAAGAAATAATATTATCGCCTAATATAGACAATACACTCATATTTGTTATTCCTGCTGAATGATTTACTGTTACATATAAAATACTATCGCTTGTCGAAGAAATTGTTTCTATATACAGTGTATCTTGCAAACTTATCAAAACATTTTGCATACTCACTCGTGAAGTAATATTATTATTTGATGCAATTTGTTGTTGATTTAATGCTAATGCAGGTGGATTAATTTCATATACAAGTATAGGAGCTTGTCCAAAACCATCAGAAAATCTGTTATCGTCATTAGGTAAACGTAACAAATTTAGAATATCATTACAGATTAAAAAATTCTCCGTTGTTGCGGTGTGATTCATTTCGCCAAAATTACCCAGTTCGTGCGTAATTTGTGGAAACGATAATCCTCCCATCTGACTTTCTAATGCTACGATTCTATCATAATCGTCATTGTTAAAAACATCATTTAACATACTGACAGTTCTATTGATACCGCCATTATCTTGATATCCAAGTTGTTGTGCCATTTCAAAAAAAAGCCAACATTCAGGATTTATGAAATCATTACAATCTTGATTTCGCATTGAAGTAACGATTGAGTGACATTTAATTCCGGTAAACGGGATATTTATGTTTTGTATTTCATCTCCTTGTACAGACAAATCAAATATAGCAGAGCCTTGTCCAAATACAATATGCTGATCTGAATTTTCATCAACATTATTGGCAGAAAATCCTTTCCCCTGATTTCTAATAACCCATCGCAATTTTATTTTTTCGTCTATGATTTGCAACACAGGTACATCATTTAATACATCCCCCAATTGGGAACCACTGTGAGGTGTATTAAGGGTTATAAATTTGTGAAACATTTTCTTATTTTTTTCTGGTGAAGTTAAAATATATTTTTTTGTTAACAATCCACCCATACTATGACAAACAATATCAACGCTTGATGCAAAATAACCTTGTTGCAATGTTTTAATCACTGCATTTTTTGATTCTCGACCAATTTCTTCATAATTTCTTTGTAAAGCCATTTTATTTGTTCGTTGGTAATTTACATAATTTAATTGATAATTATCATAACCATTATTGAGTAACAAATTACGTAAGTTATTCCAAGTACTAGGGTCTGAACGAAACCCGTGTACCATTACTACAGGAACTTTTACAATTTCTATTTCAACTATATTTAGAAATGTAAATGTAGTATCACCAATTGTTATTGTAAGTGTTAATCTGTCTTTACAAATATCTTCGTTAATGTTAGGATAGTTATCAGGTGCTTTATAAACAAACTCATCCAATGAATTATATTTATCAATATCGCCATATTTTGGATTTTCAAATGTCCATTGAACACTTTTAATTTCACAATTTGATTTTGTATAATTATTTCTATCCAGTACGATTTTTAATTGTGAAATTCCATCTGCTGCCACGCCTTCTACTTTACCATACTCTCTAATAGGCAGCCAACTTCCTGTTTCACCATTGTTAATTGCTATCAACTTAAATTTTAAATCAGGTTTGTCGCAATTTGTAGTATCACAAGGCGAATTTTGGCACGGAATATCAGTTGGATTATTGTCGCCATTCCAGTTGGGAATTGTATCGCTTGTTACGGTTCTTTCATTTGTCAAACAATTTATAATTTCTTTACGAATTATTATATCCTGAATATTATTTTCTCTGTGAATAATTGTAGTATCTACATTTATTATGTCTTTGCATTCACATAATTTTGTGGGCGTAATTACAGGCAAAGTGTATCCGCCGCCTGTTCCGCTACTGCCACTGCTGCCGCAATCAGTACAGGGTTTTCTTGGCGGCGGATTTTGAGTTATTTCATTAATTTGCTGCGTTATTTCATTTTGACCGCAACTTCTTCCGTCATAATTATATGGAACTTGTACCCAGTTATAATTTGTTTCGGGTCCGCAGATCCAATGGTAGCCACAATGCACTACACGCACACAGTTATTCCCTGCACTACTTGCGTTTTGCGCTGCCGTCATCCTTCCCGTTTGCAGTGCAGGTGCAGGATTGTTGCCGATACTGTTTTTTCGCCGCATTATCACAGGAATAGTTTGAGTGCTTTGTGCTGCCAAATCGAATTTATCTAACAGATAATCAAATTGATATTCTTCGTCTTCGGGAAAAGTTATTTCTACATCAAAAGCAGTTATCAAACCGTGATTGGTTACATTAAGTTCAAAATAGTAGGTTTCATCACCCGACAAAGCAGGCATTTTGCTTGGCATATTCAACGTTACAACAGGTTTCGGCACATTCGTTTCAAAACGTGTTATCAACTCTACTTCGTAATGGTCTTCTATTTCAGTCGGCACAACACTCCACGAGTAAGTTATTGCCTGAAAGGAGATAAAAATTTGCTCGCTCAACGTTTCGCCTGCTTCTACGAGAATATTGTTGCGGTAACTTTTGTGTTTGTCGGCTTCTACAAAAAGCGTGTAATAACCTTCGGGCAATGTTTCTACGCGGAAAATCCCGTTTGCATCGGTGTAGCCTTCGGCAACGAGCGCAAAGGAATAGGGGTGCGTAACTTTGACGTGAGCATTTGCCAAATGCGGCTTGGCATCTGTATTACGATAATATTCATCAACCACATCGACTACAAGCGTACCTGTGCTGTCGGAAACTGCCTGAATATTGAACGGAATAGTTTTGTTATTGCCGTTTGCGCAATTTACGGCAATACTGCCTGTGAATGGAACGTGTAGCGGCACGGTTTCATCGGGGTAAAGGCGCAGGGTGATTTTTGCCGAATCGTTGGGGGCGAGCGACGAAATCGTGTCGGGGCTTGCAAGCGTGAGCCACGAAGTTTGCGGCACAGAAACGTTGATTTTTCCTGTTGCGCCGTTGCCGTAGTTCCACAAATCAAATTCTACGATTTTCTCCTGACCTTTGGTCATCAAGGTATTGATAGCCGAAGGATTGGTTTCGAGTGCGCCTCTTGCAGCCTTACAATAAAACCAAACGCTGAAATTATAAACAATGCCTTCGTCGCTGGCGGCTTGAAATTTCAATTCTTCCCAATTTCCTGTGGCGGTAAGTGCTGTGCCTGTTACAGTATATGAAAGGTTAGCGTTAGCACTGCCATTCAGCGTAGAAACAGTACCGAATTGCACATTAGCATTGGACAAACCCTGTACGGTTTCAATCTGAATATTATGCAGCGGAATATTGGAACGGTTTTGAATAGTGAGATTTCCGCTTCGCTCAATATCTTTTTCCACTTCCCAAGTAATGTAGCCGCTGTTTGCCAATTTCATACCAGGAATATCGAACTGGTCTTTTACTTGATAATTGACGTGTGCAGGGCGATATGCGGTAATATTATAATGTCCGCACTCGCCAAACTGCAATACGAATTTTACGGAATAATTGCCTGTTTCGTCAGTAATTGCCTGTTTCACGCGGCGATAACCCATTACTTCCAAGCAAACT
Source organism: Prevotellaceae bacterium (assembly GCA_031260925.1). Classification (GTDB taxonomy): domain Bacteria; phylum Bacteroidota; class Bacteroidia; order Bacteroidales; family Paludibacteraceae; genus F0058. The sequence goes on from JAISKN010000080.1 coordinate 6,352, forward strand.
TCCACACGCACGCTGTCGGCGGTCATTCCGTTGTTATACACAGCATTGCCTGTAATAACAATCGTATCCTGCGAAGCGTATATTTCGTTGGGCGTTTGTGCAGTAACGGTAAAGTCTGTTGGCATAACGCCTGCGCCTTTCAGAATAACATTTTTAACGGCTGTATCTGAAACAAGCGTAAGTGTTGCTTGATAATTTTTGATTTCGGTCGGTGTAAATTTGATTTTCAAATTACCGCCTTCGGTGTTGGTATAATTTGCAAGCGGCGTTACCTGAAATGCCTCATTGTCTCCTGTAATACTGAAACTTATCTGTTCTGCCAAATCTTGAACGGAAACAGTAACAGTTGTAGAATCGCTTAACAACAGTGTTCTGTCTCCAAAATTGACTGTGTCTTTTGAAGTATGAATGAATGTTTCTATTGGCGGTTGCGGAACAACAATTTTTGTGTAGTAAAAATTATCGCTTTTGTAATTGTCTTCGCCGTTTTCAATCACCGTTTTATTCAAATAATAACCGTTTGTATAGAGATATGGATAAGGCGAGCCATTTAACGAAGGTGAATAAACTTCAGGAGGCGTACCGCCTGCGGGAGTCCAATTAATATAGGAAACATTGCTCATATCGGCAGCAGCAATGAGCCAATAATTGCCATAAAAGCGGTCAGGCAATGTAAGTTCTCTTTGATTGTTGTATAATTCGCCTGCGCCAAGCGTTTGCAGACAAGAATCGTTGTACAGCAAAATTGCTCCCGATTGCGAAGTCCCCTGATTTTGAGAAATATCAGGTACAAGCCAGATTCTATCTATCCATTTTTGGCTTAAAGTTGCACCTGCACCGTCATTTTTCACGGTATAATTTGCTGTAAATTGGCGTGTTGCATTATTTACCGCAGTGGCAGATAAATAACTTATGTGCAAATCTGGCAACTGCCGCAATTCAAAATTGAAAGTGTCGCTTTCTACTTGACCGCACAGATTTTTGGCAACAATTTTCCATTTGTAATGATTTCCGTAGGCAAAATTTGACGATTGAGCATATTGAATGGCGGTTAAATTTGCCCTTGTCGGATTTGCAGGACATTGCTGGGTTGCATTCCAAATATAAATATCGTAATATGCTGCACCTGTTACAGGCTGCCAAGAAAACGTTACCGTTGTGTTTTGAAGAACGCTGTTGTCGGCAGGGAATATATTTTCGGAAATAACACCCAACTGCATTTGCGGATACACAACAATGTTGTAATCGGCAACAAAATCTGTATTGGCAAATACCGAGTAAATTAATGTGTCTTGCTGTTCGGACAAATTAAACAGTTGCATAGCAGGTAAATTGCCTGTACCGTCATTGTCAAATCCTGTTATATTTGCGGGCTGCTGCTTTATTTGCCACGAAATAGCGGCGGCAGCAAACATATTTTCAAAATCCACCAAATCCGTCAAATTATTGGAGCATATCGCCTGAAAATTTTTACCTTTTCCTTCAAACTCATACGCGCCCATATCGGGCTTCATACCGTTACCCGTATATTCAGGCGTTCCCTGTCGCGGATTGCCCTCTATATCGGTTGTAACCCAATCCAAAAATGTGCCGCCGCTTTCGGCTGCCGTAGCCGTATCGGTACGCAGATTGAGATTGTAAGGATAATCTGTGCTGATAAACGGCGGTAATTCCTGCGCCGAATTTCGCTCGCGGCTGTCGCCGAGCAACGTTTGGTAATCAGTAAGCGCGGCAGCGGAAGTGGAACTGTTGCGATATACTTTGCCTGCATTGACATAATAGAGGTTATTATTGCTTTGCGGCAAAATATTTGTTAAATCACCGTAAATACAGCAAGCATTGGCATTGGTTGATTTATTGACAAAAATATTGTTGTTGAGCAGTAATTTATGATTTGCTGTATATTTATACAGACAATAACTTCCACTATTGTTTGGCAATATTGTGTTATGTGCAACATAACTTGTGTCAGTAGAATTATGAGAATCGAAATAAATTCCATAATTAAATCCTACAATTTCATTATTAAAAATTCGTTGATTATTGCCGTAATATAAATAAATACCATAAGAGAAAGAATTGTTGGCATAAATTTTGGTTTTCTCTATCGTCAAATTATTTTGCGTTGAACCTAAATAAATGCCATAAGATACACTATCAATTTTTCCACTTTCAATATGATTATTATTTCCTGTACCGTAAAAATAATAACCATAAGATGCCTGTGTAATGTTATTATTCTGGAAAAGATTGTCGTTGTTGGTATTATAAATATAGAAAGCGTAGTTATAAGAATCATATCTTAATCGAATATTGCAATTTTTGACAGTAATATGGTTGATATTATTAAGATAAAATCCTCGTTCTACATAATTACTACTGCTTGTTCCTGTATTGTGAATATCTATTCCGTCAAAAGTGATATATTGCACATTGTCTAATAAAACACAATAATCATTTCCATTGTAATAATCACTTGTTCCACTAACATTGAGTAATGGATTTGCCCCTCCGCCGCTCTTTTGGAAAATAATCGGCTTGGTTGCACTGCCTACGCCGTTCAACCGCAGGCGCGTATTATCGTCAATGGCGGCAATATTATGCACCTGCCCTGCGGTAATATTGAATATTACGGTATCGGAAGTACCACATATATGCAACGCATTGAATGCCTCGCGGAAAGTATTGAAATTTCGGTCTTGCGTAGGTTGCGCAATGTCAATGGTGTAAATTCCGGAAAGTGGAGTGATTTCCGTATCATCAATAATTCCGTCAAACTCATACGCGCCAATGTCGGGTGTAGAAACGTTGCGAGCAACGTTATCAAGGTCTGTTACAACCCAATCAAGAGGTATGCCGCCGCTTTCGGCTTTGGTTGGAACAGCAGTATTTATGTGCAAGTCGTAAGGATAAGTTTCACTGACAAACGACACATTGCCAAATTTTGAGTTGCTTTCCGCACCATTTGTGAAAAGTGCTTTGTAATCGTTAATATTTTTTGCAGATGGATGAATATAGCCGCTTGTACCGATATAATAGAGGTTATTATTGCTTTGGGGCAAAATATTTGTTAAATCGCCATAAATACAACGCGCAGCAGTATTGGTTGATTTATTTACAAAAATATTGTTGTTTAGCAGTAATTTATGATTTGCTGTAGGTTTATACAGACAATAACTTCCATTATTGTTTGGCAAATATATTGTGTTATGTGCAACGTAACTTGTATCAGTAGAATTATGAAAATCGAAATAAATTCCGTAATTAAATCCTGCAATTTCATTATTAAAAATTCGTTGATTATTACCAAGACATAGATAAATGCCATAAGCCGATGAATTGTTGGCGTGTATTTTTACTTTATTTATGGTCAAATTGTGCTGCGAATAACCGTAATAATAAGTATAAATGCCGCAATATACGCTGTCAATTTTCCCACTTTCAATATGGTTATCGTATCCATTTGTATTATTATAAAAATAATAACCATAATATGCCTGTGTAATGTTATTATTCTGGAAAAGATTGTCGTTGTTAGTGTTAGTTACATAAACCGCATAATTAGACGAAGTATTTCTTAATCTGATATTGCAATTTTTAACAGTAATATGATTAGTGTTGTTAAGATAAAAACCTTGTTCCACATAATTGCTGCTGCTTGTTCCTGCATTTTGAATATTTATTCCGTCAAAGGTAATATATTGCACGTTGTCTAATAATAAAGCGTAGTCTGTTGAATTTGTTCCACTAACATTCAGTAATGGATTTGCACCTACGCCGCTCTTTTGGAAAATAATCGGCTTGGAGGTACTGCCTACTCCGTTCAGCCGCAAGCGCGTATTGTCGTCAATGGCGGCAATGTTATGCACTTGCCCTGCCGTAATATTGAATATTACAGTATCGGAAGTTTGATGGTAATTTAAAGCATCGAATGCTGCTTTAAATGTGTTAAAATTTCTGTTTTCTGTTGGCAAAGTATTGTCAATGGTATATGTTCCCGCAAGAGGGTTTGTAAGTTCTACTTGAATGTTATCTATTGCAGCAGGCGGTTGATAATTGTATGAAGTAGTGTTTTTCCAAAAGAAAACCAGATTATACAAACCTGCGTTATCGACAGCGATTCGAGTAAAGAACTGTTGCCACGCAGTTTGCCCATACAACGGTTCGCTAACGGCAATCCAACCATTCGGCACAATGTTATTATTATTTGTCATTCCATAAGCATTACCTTCGGTTAATTGTACTGAAACAGGCACAAGAAATGCGCGTACAATATTATAATTATAATAATATCCGTAATTTTTCCAGTCAAAACTAACAGCATATATGCCTGTTTCGGTGAAATTTAACGTTCGGTAGGCATATACATAGGAGGTTACTAACTCAAAATTATAGGTAGTATCCGTGTTGGAAATATGCAAAGTATTATCGCCATTGCCTTTGGCAACATCATTTATATGCCATTTATTTGTTTGCAGACCATTTAGCAAAGTCCAACTTGAATTTTCAGCATTTTCGGTAAAATCCTGAATGTAAGGCAATTCGGCAGGAGTTTGCGGCACAGGCAAAGTTTTAAAAGTTACCACATTTGTCCATTGGCTTACGCTGTCTATTTCTCCGCAATCTGCTTGAACATATATATAATAGGGAGTATTTGCGTTTAAATCTTCGGCAGAATAATAAGTGTTTGTTACAGACACAGGAGTAACGGATGAAAAATCGGTAACAAGTGTGTCGGAAATAACTACATTCCATTGCGGTGTATTAGATGTCCATTGAATATCCGCCGAATTGTTGGTAATATTAGAAATTGCTACGTTTGTCGGCTTTGGACAGAGAGGCAACAAATGAACATCTACATCGTCGAAGTGAATATCATAATCGCCACCAGATACTGTAGAAACAACAACAAAAGCAAGTTGTATTTTACCACTGTAAGATGAAAGGTCAATTTCAAACTCTTCTCCTGTATTAGGAATATTAAAGATTTTATTTGAAGTAGTAGAATTATCCCAAGTCATTACCGCATTGCTTAACGACAATGTGCCGTCTGTTGAAACAACCACTGCAAATACATCGTCAGCATCAGCCACATCACCAGATGATGGCGCAGATGAACTGTTATAATCTGTAACCGCAACCTTAAATTTCAAAGAAGTATTTCCGCCGTTTCCCAAATTAATAAGAGGTGATAGAACAGATTGTGTTCCTGTACTGTAAGCGTTTATTTTTACGTTTTGTGTAGCAAAGCCGTATGAAGTCAATCCTGAATATGAATTATAACTTTTTGTCCAGCAAGAATTAAAGTTATCTGCATTATTAAAGTTCTCAGAATAATCGAGTTCTTCTGCTGCACATAGCGTTCTTGTATGACCAAAATAACTCCATTCACTTACTCCGTCTGTTTCTCCGCAATCTGCCTGAACATATATATAATATTGTGTATTTGCATTCAAGTCTGTTGCAGAATAAGAATTGCTTGTTACAGACACAGGAGTAACGGCTGCAAAATCGGTAACAAGTGTGTCGGAAACTATAATATTCCACGCGCTTTCGCCACCGCCGCTTGCAGTCCATTGAATATCCGCCGAATTGTTGGTAATATTAGAAATTGCTGCGTTTGTCGGCTTTAAGCAAGTGGGAATATTAGCAATCTTAACATTGTCTATACTAATATAATCATCTGCATTAAATACTGTTGATTCTGCATAAAACGCTACTTTGATAACGCCTGTGTATGATGTCAAAGGAATAGCAATTTCTTTTCCTGCTACTGGAATATTATTATAAACATTTGTAGAACCTGCATTATCCCATTTTGTTGTATTGCTTTCGAGCCAAGTGTTGCCGCCGTCTGTGGAAATCATTACATAGAATTTGTCATCAACACCTGTTCCATTTGTTGGTTGATTAGTACCATTATAAGCCGCAAGCGACAAGTCAAATGTAAGTTGATAGTTATTTGCAGCAACACCCAAATCAATGGCAGGAGTAATAGCCCACGCTTTTTTGTCTGCCCCATAATTGTTCATTCTAATATGCTTGCCTGTCAAACCTTTTGTGTCGTCATTGGTGTACATCCACTGAATATTTGCTGTTGCGGGTGTTGCCATTGGGAATGTTACAAGTCCATCTACTCTTGTCCAGCAATCAGGAACTCCAGTAGTAATATTTTCAAAATCTTCAGTCCAAGGTGCGGGAGTTACACCGCAAGGAGTTGTAAAGGTAATTGAACTTGTCCAAGCACTTTCATCTGAAACAGAGCAAACTGCCTTAACTCTTACATCGTATTGTGAATTTTCACTTAACCCTGACAGTGTGTATTGAGTAGCAGTTGCATTTGGAGCATTAGTCCATATTGATGCCGAAGTAAGTTTGTATTGAACAGCCCATTCTGTCTCTTCCCCCGATGGTGTCCAATTCAGTTCAGCCGAATTTACAGCAATATTTTGTACAGCCAAAGCCTCTGGTTTAAAACAGGTAACAGGATTGCCAACTCTTACGTTGTCAATATGAATATCAAAATCCTCTCCTGATGCTGTTGATTCAGCATAGAATGCAACTTTAATATTGCCTGTATATGAAGATAACGGAATAGTTATCTCTTGTCTTCTTGAATCAAGCGCATTAATGGCAATCATTTGAGTATTGTCAATTAATGTTGCATTGCTTTGTTCCCAAGTAGTACCGCCATCAGTAGAAATCATTACATAAAATTTATCGTCTGCTTGTGGTTGATATGTTGTAGAAATAAGACCGTTGTTAGAATATGCAGTAATACCCAAATCAAATGTAAGTTCATAAGTATTTGCAGCACTTCCTAAATCAATAATAGGAGTTGTCAGCCATCTATAAAAGGTTTGATAGAAATTCCAGCCCAAATGTTTACCTGGTGTTCCGTTTTGAGTATCTCTCCAAGATAAATAAGAGGCTGTTGTAGCCGCAGGGATAGTTGCAGGAAAAGATATTGCAGCAGTGCCTGTTCTTCTTTCCCAACAAAGAGGTACTCCTGTTGTAATATTTTCAAAATCTTCCAGCCAGGGTATTAGCATTGTATCACAAGGAGTGGTAAAACTACCTTCAACAGAACGCCACTCTCCATTCGCAAAAGTTGCAATAAACGTATAACTATATGTTGTATTTGGCGAAAGCCCTGTAACTGTTTGCGATATATTGTTACCTGTTGAAGTAATATTTATTGTTTGAGAATTACAGAGTAATTGCCTTGAAATCACATCAACTCCATTGAGATAGCATCTCAAATCTGCTGTAGTTGGTGTAATATTTTGTTCAGAAAGCAACTGAAAATCGATAATTGTAGCGCAAGTTGGCGCATATCCATGTATTTGATACAAAGTATTCCAAAAACCTGAAAATTGGTTATTATTAAATGTTGGACTTGTTTTTGCGCCTGTGTATGGCAATGTCTTAAAATATGATATAGAAAGTGCCGACTGCCACCATATAAATCCAGGGTCATAACTGTCATATTCAAACCCAAACGGTATCATTGCAACTATTGTTGAAACGTCAAGTGTTTCGGCATTATCAGTGGCGAACTCTGCAATTTGCGAAAGTGAAATTGTAGCAGCAAAAATATTGCCTGAAATTCTTTTTAGACGAGATGCGTGTCCGCTAAAATCGCCGTCTGCTGTCCATTTATGAACGGCAATACCACGAGTTGCACCTGCAAATGTCGGCGTATCATTTAACCAAGTTTCGAGCGGCGTTCCTGTAATATCAACGGCAAAAGTAAATGCTTGGTCAATTTCAAAATTGTTAGACGATGCCCAAGTGTTATTGGCACAATCCCATTTTACGATGTAATACCCCTGTTCATCAATAGGATTGTTGATAAGACGTGAATATTCGCCAAGCGGCTCGCCTGTCTCGCAGTCAATAGGTCTTATATTGTAAATAGAGTTGATTTCAAAACAGGTATTTTCCGTAACCCATGTAATATCAGGCGATTGGAAACTGTTGTCTCCACTGTTAAAAATAAAACCATCTGGTGCAGTTGTAAAAGTTACGCTGTACCAGCCGTCAATATCGGTAGTTACCTGCGTACCAGGCCAATCTCCGTTAGGCAAAACATCATCTGCCGCCCAGGAATAGATATACATATCAGAAACGGTAGAACCTTCGGCAACTTTCCATCTGACTGTAAAATCAGCAAAAGCATTAAACGTAAAAATTATTGTCAAAATTAGACAGCAAAAGAACCGTAGATAAAAGGTGATTTTTTTCATGGTATAATATAATTTATTATAAAAATAGTTAATAATAAAAGAACGGTTAAAGTTATGAAATATTTTTTAAACAAAAGCAACTTTTTTAAAAAAAATAAAAAATTATTTTTTGTCTGCAAAATTAATGTTTTTTATTCAACTTTCGCAAGTTACTTAATATCTTACATATCAGCAAGTTATAAAAGATTAATGTTTTGTATAATGTTGATTAACAGGCAATTAGTAAAACCTGATTTTTACCTGATTTTTCTTACCAAACAACCTGAGTAACAAGGAATTTCTCGCCATAATTAACCTGATTACCTATTACCTGATTACCTATTTCCCAACGCTAACGCATTGGGCTGAAATATATTTGCCTTTCAGGCAACAGTCGTAAATTGCAATATTACCTGTTGCCTATTACCTGTTACCTATTCTTATGTTTTTAATAAGGTAATCAGGTTAGGTAGGAGTTATTTTACTGTTACTCAAGTTGTTTTGTTTATTTATCAGGTTAAAATCAGGTTTATTTTTTTGCATATTTTTTAACTGGCGAAAGTTGAATTAATAATTTTTTTGAGGTGCTATTTTATCTATACTATTGTAAAAAAATTTTTATGTGTCAAAAAAAGGAATAATGCGAATCAGGAGTTGAAATGTTTTTTTAAGGGTGCATTCCTACGGAATGCAGGTTTGTATTTGTATTTTTTTCTACCGAGCGATGCAATCCTAACGGATTGCGGTGCAAATGCAGTATCATTCCGTAGGAATGAATCGCTCGGTAGAAATTAAGTATCACACATTCAGGGCATTCCGTAGGAATGCAACCCCTGATTCGCATAGATTATAAAATTTATGGTGTTTGTCCCGCAGGGACGACACTTGAACGTTGTAGTTTAATGTGTCGTCCCTGCGGGACTTGGGTTAGAGAGTATCATTGTCCGTAGATTAAAATCTACGGTTAATAAAGTGCTGTCCCTGCGGGACAAATAAAATAACCCTCAAAAAAATTATTAACCATACTTTTTACTCAATACTTTCTACTTTTTCCCCTTTCTAACAGCGAACTGTCGCCGTAACTCAAAAAGCGGAAATCATTTTGTAGCGCGTAATCGTAGATTTTTTTGCGGTTTGTTTTGCCGACAAATGCCTCTACAAGCAGCAGCAGCGTGCTTTTGGGCTGATGAAAATTTGTCAGCATTTTTCTCACTATTCGGAACTTAAAACTTGGCGCGATGATAATTTGCGTGCTTGCGTTTATTGAGGTTAAATTATTGTTACTCAAATATTTAACAATATTTTCGAGTGCCTCTTTTGTGGAAAGTTCGTGCGGCGAATATGCTTCCCACTGCGAAACAGAAAGGTCGGGGTTTTGCGAATTTTCAGCGATATGGCAACCGATGTAATAAAGGCTTTCGAGCGTGCGGACAGAAGTTGTGCCAACGGCTACGATGGTGTCCAAATGTTCTATAATCTGCTCTAACACAGCCTTTTGCACCGAAAAAATTTCGGCGTGCATTGTGTGCGAGCCGATGTCTTCCGACTTTACAGGCTGAAAAGTTCCTGCGCCAACGTGCAGCGTTATCTCGCTGATTTTCACGCCTTTATCGGCAAGCGACTGAAAAACTTTTGGCGTAAAATGCAGCCCCGCCGTTGGTGCAGCCACAGAGCCGTCAATTTTGGAATAAACGGTTTGATAATTGGTGAGGTCGCTCTGCTCGGTTTTGCGGTTGAGATACGGAGGAATGGGCAATTCGCCGAGTTCTTGCAGAATTTCGGCAAAAGTAATTGTGCTGCTATTCCATTGAAACTCAACAAGATGAGTCATATTTCCGCAAGCCTCAACATATTTTGCCTGAAAAATTATTTTTTGATTGCCGACAATAATTTCATTCTCCAAAACGCCTGATTTCCAACGTTTTGCATTGCCAATCATCACTTTCCAAACGCAATTTTCGGTTGCCTGAAACGCCGTCTGATATTCGGCAGGAAAATGCGGCTCGAGGCAAAAAATTTCGATTGTTGTCCCTGTGATTTTTTTAAACCGCAACCGCGCTTGAATAACTTTTGTGTTATTGCAAATCAAAAAGTCCTCTTTATCAAGCAGTTGCGACAGATTGAAAAAGTGTTGTTCTGATATATTTTGTCCGTCAAAATGCAAAAGTTTTGAGTTGTCGCGCTCTTTCAGCGGGTATTTTGCAATTTTTTCATCAGGCAAAATATAATCAAAGTCGTTGATATTTATGTTTTTGGGGGTCAAAGTTGCTATTTTAACTAAAATTACGCTGCAAAGTTACAATTTTTCTCGTAATATGCAATGTAATTTTTTAGCCGTGCGTTAAAACGCACGGTTGGATATTTTACCCAACGCGCCGCGTCGGGTAAATTTGCAATGTTTGTGTTTCGCCATTCGTAGAGAAAAGGCAATGCCTTTTCGGCAAGGTGCTGACGTTGATAATAGTGCCATTTGCTGTTAACAGACACTTCAAGCCGCCCAGCAACCTGTGTCAGCAGTCAAAAAAAGCCACTGCTTCGCAGCACCGACTTCTTTGATAGACTATTAGTAATGCTATGAACACATACTAAATACTAAATCGTCTATCTATATTTACGTTTTTTCTAAATATTAAAGACTTTGTTTCACAACAGAGGCTTTTTAACTATGTTAAGTATGAATCAAATTTAATGTTTGTGTGTTATTAAAAACTAAATTCTAACTGTAACAAAGCAATAACGTAACAATATTTATTTTAACCTAAAATGTATGTGATTTTTTTCTTATAAAAATTAACGTGTAAGCCAATATCATTAGTATTAATACACTTTTTCCGTCTTCAAGAGTGCAACCGTCAACGTATGTACAATCATTATCTTCGCCTGCACCTGTTTCAAAATCGTCTTCGTCATCAATTCCGCGCAGTTGTGCATTTTCACTGAAAAGCGTTGTGTTTTGTTGAAATGGGTTTGCTTGGCTTGGCAAAGGAATTTCAGTATTCTGAAATGTATACCATTCAAACGGGTCATATTGATTATTGCTTGCCTTCAATGTTGAATTACTAAAACTCAATATTGTCAAAAATATTAAAACAAAATATTTTCTCATTATTACTAATTTTTTTAGCCTCTCCCCCCAGCCCCCCTCTCCACAAGGAGAGTGGGAGTGAGCGCATTGCAAATTATGTCTGTATTTGCAATACCCGCTCCCTCCCCTCAGGGGAGGGCTGGGGAGGGGCTGTTATTTTATTATCATTTTCAAAGTTTTTGCTCTGTCTGCAACTCCTTGCAGGCGAACAAAATATGCACCATCAATTAAATTTTTGGTGTTGTAAATCATTTTGGGGAATTGATTGATTGTGAAATAATCAACCATTCTTCCTGTTACGTCATAAATTTTGACATCTGTATTTAAGTCTGACGGCAGCAGATTTTCGATAAAAATCTGTTTATCAACGCTGTATAACGTTAATTCGTTGCCTTTTATTTGCTCGTCTTTTGTTGTTCCGCCAAGAATATTTTGCTGCTTGAAATGCACCACAAAACGCGCAGGGTCATCGTCAGAATACGATGCAAAATAATACGGCTCGTTATTTTCAAAACGGTGCGTAACTCCATTTTGCAAGTCTTCCAGCCAAAAATCTTCCGAAGTCAGCGTTTCTTTGCCTTGCACCGAAAGTTTTATCTCCATACCGTCCGCCTTAAATTTTGGGTTAAAATACATCAGCGCAGAGTCCGCGTCTAAAGGCAAGCCGTTTAGCGAAAGTTGCGTTGTGGTCTTGTCCGAAAGCACGGTGTAGAGTTGAAAACCATCTCCGCTGCCTGCTATTTTTGAAAAATCATAATCATCGCCTGCCCAGAGTGCATTTTGGCGCAAACCAATTGCTGCGAGGTCAAACACATTATCATTTTCGGCATCAGAGGCAGTAAAAATCACTTGATTGCTCAAATTTGACGTTGTATTTGCTATAATTCGTGCGCGGCTTGGCGCAGACTGTACTACATCACTTCCAGCAAAATTATTTTGCGTATTGCTATGCACAACCAAATCTTTGCCCAGAGTAAAAGTGCCGTTCGGCAGTTGCGAGCCTTTTTTTATTCTTATCATAAAAATGCTCATTGCGGGAATTTCTTTGAAATCACCCAGCAAAATCGGGTCAGGATTTGAGATGTCGATTAACTGATACGATGTTGAGCCAGCAGGGAAAACATATATCGTTTCCACAAATTTAATTCCACCTGCGGTGGTTTCCGCTTTGAGCCGTTTTACGAGCGAATCAATAGAAATTGCGCTTGTGTAAGAGTTTCCAATTATCCAATTTATTGTAGCAGAGGCAGTTCCGCCGCTAAAAGTGTGCGAAAACAGCACATCGTCAGCAAATAACTGCTCTTCGGTTGTCATAATATTGTAAATATCGCCGTTAAACACAAATTTATCTTTGTCGTAGATGTTTGCATCGCCGCCATAAGTATAATTCAAGCCGTTATTTGCTACAAGGTCGCCATACGGAAAACCTGATACGCGGGGTTTGATAAAATAGGGCTGCGCAGGGTGCAAAGCATCAAAAACCCAACTGACATACTGGTCGGTTGCAATAATATTTGAATTTTGTGCAGACGGTTTATTTGCCAACACATAAACAGAGTGTCCGTTAGCGTCTTTTGACGGCGTTCTGAGCCAGTTTCCTGCAAAATAACCTGCAAGTTGCGTGTTGTCAAAAGGCGTTGCGTAAGAAAATAGTTGCCCGCTATTGCTGCGGTAGGTTTCAACCCATTTTTCTACTATCACGGCATTTTTGGCAACAAGGTTGCTGGAATTTCCGTGTCCTGTTATGCGCAACGAGGCATCATACACTTTTCCGTTGGCAAGTTCCGCCGAAGCCAGCAGCAATTTTCCGCCGCTGTGCGCTCCGTTAAAGAGCGTATCGGTTATCGAAATGGCATCAAGAGCCATTTTAGCAGGAACAAAAACAGTGTCCGAAGTGTTGATTACAATATTTGGGAACGCAATGTAATTTTTTGCCCTGTTAAAAGCAGATGCAAATTCGTCTGTCTGCACATTTAACGGTGCAATAAACCGCTTTTTGCCTGCGCTTTCGTTAAAAAATACAACTTTGCCCACAGATGTTGTTTTTCCCGCATTATCGGTAACAAAAGCATTTGTGTCCGCCTCGTGGAAAAAACTGCCCATAATGCGCCATTCGCCATCGCAAAGAATTTGAGATTTTTGTGCCGCTTCAACTGAGCCGTCTATTTTTAAAATAATAGAACTTGCAATGCCCATTTTTCCTGTATTGAGCATTATGATATTGTTTGGGTTTAAATATTGCGCAAAACTATTTTGCGCAATATTTACCAAAAGCAACAATGCTATATATAACGATTGTTTATAAAACTTTTTCATTGATGTTGATTATACTAATTTTTTATAGGAACGTAAGATAAACAACTTATAACAATTAAATTCCTTCGGAATTTGTTTTTAACACAGAGTTCACAGAGAATACACAGAGTTTCACAGAGATATTTATATATTTTTTTCGCAGAAAAACTCTGTGTTCTTCTATTTTTTTCTCATTTTTTCTTCTCTTTTTTTAGTTCACAGAGAAAGAAAAATAAATTTTTCTCTGTGGTTCTCTGTGTATTCTCTGTGAACTCTGTGTTATAATGTATTATATGTTATTTATTCGTATTATTTAATGATAATTAATACCATTGTCAGCCGCCTGTCTAATTGCCCACGCTACTGCATTTAACTCCAATGCTGCATTATAAATTTCGTGCAATGTATGTCCTGACTGTTTAGAACGCGGAAGTCCATTTGTATAAAAATATGATGGGTATGTATTTGCATTTCCGTTAGAGGTAGTTGCTCCGCAAGTATCGCCAAAGTAGAAGAAATTTTTGCTGTCGCTGTACCATACGATTGATTTACTTTGCGGCACTATGTGTTTGCCGTCATAAGGACTCCACGCTGAACAAACCTGTACGCCGTCAGTCGGCAACTGTGTAACAACTATCTGATTGTTAGACGCATTGTCTTCTTGCCACCATTTTGCACCCATTATATTACTGCTATCCCAAGTTGTGCCTGACCATAAAGTGCCTGATAAATCACCAAAAGGTCCGTTAATAACAGGGTCGTTAGGTAAATGATTAATTGGGTAAATACAGTCGTCATCTGGGTTTCCTGATATTTGCCTTTCTGCAACATTAGTTGTTATTTCAGGGAATATTCCTTGCAATATAGTATTTACAGGAGCAGTTTGAGCATCATCTGCGCCATAAATAACCGTTCCGCCGCGATTTATATAGGCTAATAATTGTGCTGCTAAATTAATATTATTACTATTGTTATTAGAGCCTGAAACATTATGAGCAAAATAGAGTATAATATCGGGCAATTTTCCGCTTGGACTATTGAGTTCTTGTTGAAGTTTTGCAGTAGCGTCAGTTACGGAATTAAACGACCAACCTGTTAATAGTTTAAATTCATCAATTTTCACTACGCCGTTAGGTCCAAAACTGTTGCCTTTTGTAAGCGCATCAAATCTTGGAGTAGCGTTCCAAGAATATGTATTATGATTTCCAATAATAGCAAAAGTCATCTGAGGCAATGTTACAGGAATGGTTGCATAAATCGTAGTATCTTTCGTACCTGCGTGAATTTTAATAGGCAGCGGAAAATCTTGTATTACTGTTGGTGCTGCTCCTGCAACAGCGTGTAGAATAATGATATTTTCTCCTTCCACAAGAGTTCCTGCCCAAGGTTGAAAAGCAACACCGTTTGTTGCAACAGGCGTGATAGTGCAATTTTCTTTCCTTTCCGTAATATTAACAAGCAATCTGACAGTATTAGGATTTGTACCTGATGTTACCAATGGCTGTTTCTTTTTATATGTTCCTGTTACGCTCAAAACGTCAGCGGTAAGGTCAAATTCAGCCTCAAGTACAGGAATTGTTTTAATGCAACTGTTTGCAAATTCTATTCCGTGAAAAGTAAGATTGTCTTCACGTCCGCCTAATCTTGGAGTACCTTGACAAGGCAGTTTGATAGTAGTACGACCACGGTCTAAAACAACTCCCGACAGAAAAAAGTTATAGCCGTTGCCTGTGGCTGCACTAATAGTATAAGAGCCTGGTCTCTCAACATTTAATATAGTAATCTCTATATAGTTGTCTGTGGTTACCGCTTTCCCTTGTGTATAAACGCCGTGAACTACGATATTCTCGCAAAGCACAGGAGTAAAAACGGCTGCTGGCTGACCCTCAGAAATCTTCAGCCATTCATTTATTCTCCACACATAAAGACCTTCGTCTAAACCTTTGGCAGTTGGATTGACGTTAAAAACTACCATACCAGTAGCCCTTAACCGCTCTTCCTCTGTGGCAGCGTCAATCCACTCTCCATCAGCGTCTTCTACCGCTGTTCCATACAGAGGGTCTAATACATTATACGCACGCAGGGATACTCTGGGGAATAACAGTCCCTTTGTAGCATTTTGCAAACTTGTAACATCTTCTGTAGGCACGGCTGTTACATCTTCTTCAATGAGTTGCAATAATGCGCCTGCGGCAGGTGTATTATTACTTCCGATAGTTACTTGGGCATTTGCGCCCATAAATGTTGCAGCAATGATTACCGCAATTAGTAAAAAAGTTTTTTTCATTATAACTTTAAGATAATTATTTAATATTGTTGTTTAAAAAAAATCGCGGCAAAAGTATAAAAAAATGATTTTGTGCAGAACAAAATAAGGGGTGCATATAGAGGGTTTGAGGAGGGCAAAAAGAGGGTGTTATTTGTTAAATATTTGGTAATCAATGGGTTTTATTAATTGATATGATTAAGAAAAATCATAAGGCTGTCTCAAACGCACGCAGATAACGCTGATTTAATAGATAAACGCAGATAATAAATGTTTTATTATCTGCGTTTTTTCTAATTTATTGTTAGTAAAAATCTGCGTAAATCCGTCTAATCAGCGTTATCTGCGTGCAAAACAACTTCCCCCTACATAAACATCAGCAGCACCAAAGCCGTTGCGCCCATTACCGCAAACGCTATTATCAGCGATTTGCGGTTGCTTTTTGTGCCTAAGGTCAGGGCGTAGCCTAATTTCATTATGTTGTTGCTGAACATTGCGATGAATGTGGCTGATACTACCAGCGTGCCTGAGGCAAAATAGTCGCCTTGAAACAGGTTGGTGATAAAGGGCGTAATATCTGTTATTCCTACAAGAAACGACAGTATTGTAAGTCCCTGTGCGCCAAAATTCAACACGGTGTAGTATGTTACCAAAGTAAAAAGTATAAACAACGCTGCAAAAATCAGTGCTACCTTAAATTCGAGCGGGTTTTGGTCGTCTTCAATCTTTTCCTCATGCTGCAACTGCTCTGCTGTCGGCGTTTTGTAAAAATAAACCAGCAAGCCCGCCGCCATTGAAATCACAAATAATATTGCAAAATAATGCCACGTCTGTAAAAATAGCGGCGTATTGAATATTATCAGCATCACAAGGACACGAATAACCATCATTGCCGATGCCAAAATAATTGCGCCGCTGTAACGGTGCAACAAAAATTCGGGGGCTTTTTTGCTTTTGCGCGACAGTATTATTGTTGTGGCGGTGCTGCTGTATAAGCCGCCAAGAATGCCCGACACCAACAAGCCAGAGCCGCGAAAAACAAATTTCTGCAACAGATAACTAAAATAGGACATTCCCGAAATAACCACCGTTGCCGACCAAATATTGCGCGGCGTGAGATTTATATCTGCAAAAATACGTTCATTTGGAAGAATTGGCAAAATAATGCCTGCAATGATTAAAAATTTCGCCAAAGTCATAAATTCGTCATTGTTCATACGGCTTGTTACCGAGATAAACGTTTCTTTCATTTCCGTCAGCAGCAGCACAATTACCAGCACGAGCAGGCTGAATTGCAGCGGCTGCGTCATTACCAAAGTCGGAATGCAGTAGGTGATGCACGCCGTAATAATTGACGTGATGCCGTAACGATGAACGTGCGACAATTTGAAATGGTAATTTACGGCAAATAAAACCATCAGTCCTGCACCGCCGCAGCCCCAAAATACTTTCGTTGCAGGGTCGATAATGTACAGAATGTAGCCCAAAATACCGATGAGTGTAAATGTGCGGTCAGAGCCGAAGAACGGCTCCTGTTCATCGCTTTTCAGTTGCATTTTCCGCTGCGACAAACCAATCACCAACGAAAAACCTACAACCAAAAACAGTTGTATGTAATTGTCGGGAATATTTATGAATTGTTCCATAATGTTTATTAATTAATTTATGATTTTAGATTTACGATTTATGATTTATAATTTTAGATTTGCGATTTGCGATTTTCTTGTCTGGATTGCTTCGCTTTGCTCGCAATGACGACAACCGTTGCCCGTCATTGCGAGGTATTTCCGAAGCAATCCAGAAATATTATATAAAATATTTGCATTACTTATTCCTTATTTTTTGCTTTTTACTCCGCAATTTCAACAAAATTACCTTCGGGGTCAAGAATTACGCTTTCGTAATAGCCATCGCCTGTTGTGCGCGGGTCTGATTTTACCGTGTAGCCGTCTGTTTTCAGTTGTTCTGTTAATTGTCGAACAGCGTTTTTGCTGCCAACGGAAACCGAAAAATGTGTCAGTCCGATATATTGTTTGCTGTTGTCAGGCTTATCCGTAATATCGGGTTTGTGCATCAATTCCAAGCGGCAACCCTCGTCAAATACAATGAAATATGAAGAAAACTGTTTCGCCGAATTGTGATAACGCTTGCTCGCCTTTCCGCCAAAATAATTAACATAAAAATTTTTCATTAATTCCAAATCAGCAACCCAAAATGCTATGTGTTCTATTTTCATTTTTAAAGTTCGTTTTTGTTATATTCTTCTATTATTTTTGGAATTAAATGTGCTGCATAAAGCGGCAAATCAATCAAATCGTCTGATTTGTGATAGTCGTTCAGCGACAGGCGAAAACTTAATTTCGGCTGATATTTTTCTCTAAACACTTTGAGCGATTTTGCCTGCGTGTTAAAGCCCGATTTTACTTCAACAGGCACAGGAGTATCCCACGCCTGCAACAAAAAATCAATTTCGTTCTGGTATTGTTCGTTTGTCCAATAATGCAAACTATAAAAATTATCCAATAACTGCTGACAAACAAATTGTTCGGCAATAGCACCCTGAAAATCGATAAATAAACTTTTTTCGTCTAAAACTGTCTTTGAATGAACATCTAACATCGCGCAAAGCAAACCAATGTCGTTGGCAAAAATCTTAAACACATTTTGTTCTTCATATATTTTGAGTGGAGTTTTTGGCGTATAGGTTGCATACACCCGATGAATCAGTTCGCTGTTGTCAAGCCATTGCAAACCAACCAAATAATCGTCTGCTCTCGAACCTTTTTTTACTTCGCTGAATTTAAACTTTTTGTTCTCTTTTGAAATTTGTTTTGGGATAGAATTCCATATTGCATTCAGTTTCAGCGTTGTAGAAGCATCGTTATATTTTGAGAAATCGGCGTAATAACTTTGTAAGATTTTATTTTGAATTTTCCTGACTGAAACATAATCTTTGTTTTTGATAAAATCCATGACCACTTCGGGCATTCCGCCGGTGTAGAAATACAATTTAAGCAGATGAATCAAATCTTTTGAAAAATAATTGGTGTTTTTGATTTTTTCTAACGAAAGCAAATCGCCGTATTGCTCGCCTTTGTAATTTTCAACAAATTCGAGAAAAGTCATCGGGCGCATAAATTTTGTCTGCACTTTGCCAACAGGAAACGAAAAACCTTTGTGCTGCAAGGTGCCGAGAGCAGAACCTGTTCCAATAATGTGAATATCGGGGCGATTTTCATTAAAATACTTGAAAGAGGTTAATGCACGCGATTGTTCCTGAATTTCGTCGAAGATAATCAAAGTGTCTGTGGCAGAAATTTTTATCTGTTTTTCTGCCTGAATGGCATCAATAATAACATCGGGATTCAGCGTTTCGGACAAAATTCGGTCTAAAAAATGGTCAATATCAAAGGAAATATAAACTACTTGGGCGTAGTTTTCTTTGGCAAATTTTGTAATTGAATATGTTTTGCCAACCTGCCTCGCACCTCGTAGCAGCAGCGGTTTTCTGCCTTTAGATGCTTTCCACTCTGCAAGATATTTTTCGATTTCTCTTTTCATTATTTTATTGAATTACATTTTTTATGACTACTTTCGGCTGCAAAATTACATTTTTTATGACGACTTTCCAAATGAAATCAACATTTTTTGTAAGCACTTTTTTATTCATACACCCAAAACGTTTCTTTGCCGTCATCGAAATAGATGTATGGCAGCAGCGGTTCGCGGTATTCTGCATCGGGGTTTTCGTTGTAGAAAAACAGTTTGCCCGAAGTGAGAATGTCGTGTTTTGTCTGCATTTCTTCTATGCTGCGGCAAAGGTAAAACACGTTGTAATAACGGTTTTCGTTGGCGTAATCGTAACTGTCGAAACAGGGATAGCGG
Organism: Prevotellaceae bacterium; assembly: GCA_031260925.1. Classification (GTDB taxonomy): domain Bacteria; phylum Bacteroidota; class Bacteroidia; order Bacteroidales; family Paludibacteraceae; genus F0058. The sequence continues at coordinate 26,111 of JAISKN010000080.1, forward strand.
CGGCT
>JAISKN010000152.1 GCA_031260925.1 Prevotellaceae bacterium
ATATTTTGATTGCTTACATTTACAGTTGCTCCAAGTCCTGTAAATAATTTTGAGTCCATATTCAACTGCTCAGGTAAATTTTGCTCTGACAATGCTGTTAAAATAGCATTTTTGCTGTCGGTAATTTGTTGTATTATATTTGCCATAATTGTAAATTTTTAAATGTTAATCTTGACCAACGGTATTTATTAAATTTATGATAATATCGCTAAAAAATGGCGGATAATATGATGGATTATTATCTACACCGAAAAATACAGTGCCGAGAGATGTTTCAGAATCATTGCCTGTTATTTTTGAAATTTCAAGTGTCCAAACTAACAAAGAAAATTGACTTGTAATTTGAGTACCTTTTTTATCATAAACTACTCTGTAATCAGTTTGAGAACTTGGAGTAAATCCAAATGGCATATATTGAATTGGCGTTCCATTTGAATTTAAAATATTAGTACTAACAACACAAGATAAATTAAGCACAGCAGTTTTAAATGGGCAAAAAATCTGAGCGACAAAGGTATTATCTCTGTCGTAGAATTTTAACAGCATTTCATCGCCTACCATTTGAGCGGTTACGTTGAATGATTGTTGCATATTAGAACTTCCGCTTGGGATAGCAGTTTGCGCAAGAGTAATATCAATGCCCATTTGCGGAACATCGGGGTTTTCTATCGCATTTAATACTTCGGTTTCCAAATCTTCTACGGCATCGGATATGATGGGAATTACGACTGAGCAACCCGATTTAAAAGAGCCAACAAAAGCGTTGAGTTGCGTTATTGCTTCGTCAATGCTATCAACCGAAACGCCGTTGATTTGCAGTTCGGAAAATGCTATGGTAATAGATGGCATATTTTGAAAGATGTCGCGCAAATATATGGTGTCGCCGATATTGTCTGCTTTCTTGGTTGCAGCATACTTTTTGCCGTTAATGGCAAACTGATTATTTTCTTCTTGGGTAATATTTTTCATTTTCTAAAGAGTTTTAAAATGAGTTCAAAAATTTTATATTTTTTCAAAAAAAATCTGATTATTTCGGTTGCGATGCCGCCGATGAGTAGCCATAGCCACCAAAGATTTGCGCCTGTTTTGCGCTGCGTTTCGGCTTGTAGTTTTTGATTCTCAAAAAGAGAATTATTCAAATTTGTTTGAATATCCTCGTTGATATTTCGCAAAGTGCTGATTGTATCTTTCTGATTTTCAATGATTTTTACAAGCGTATTATTCTCGGCTCGCAGGTCAGAAATTTCCAACTTCGTAGAATTTTCAGTTCTGTCAGTTGTTTTTTGTGTATTAATTTCGATTTCTGACTTGAGATTTCCATTGTTGTCATATTCCTTTTTCTTGATATTTTGCTGCTCGTTTTGCGAAAGCGTTTTATTTTGCTCCAGCAGTGTGGAGTTGGTTATCTGTAAAATATTATTTTGCTGAAAAACACTGTCTTTTTGCCTGTTGGAAATTATAAGTTGATTATCAGAAACTTGCAGTTTGCGCGTTAATTCGGCATTGGATTGCTGCAAAACCTGCAAATCTGTGCGCAGTTGCGTGTGTTGCTTTTTCGGAACGCAAGAGTTCAGAGCAAAGAACAAAGAGCAAAGAATAAGAACAGGTAAATACCTTTTTTTGTCTCTTGGTCTTAAATCGTATTTTTGCTTTTTTTCCAAATAAACAAGCAAAAAACAATTTATGGCAAAAATAATTGCCGAAATAATGATTAATATTTTCATTCTGTTTCTGATTTTTGAAAGTTATTGAAAAAAGGTATTTTTTTGATTATCTCAAATGAAATCACATAATATATATAACTGATTACAAGTGAATTAGGTAATATTTTATGCAGATTTTTAAAGATATTTGTACCGTAAGCATAAATGAATAGCCAACTTAGAGCGTTCAGCGCGTAATCGCCGAGTTGAATTTCTCCTTTTATGTGAGCAATAACGGCAATTCCACAGACAATTAATATATAAATGCCGACTTCGACACAGGCATACATAAATTTTTTGAAGTTAAATTTATTGCCGTTAATTACCACATCGGCGACAATGCCGAGCAGAATATTGACAAAAAAGAGCAAAACAAGTACCGCGAGCGTAGTGCGAACTTGCATCAAAGCCGCTAAAAGCAAACTTTGCAATGTGATTAAGATTGATTTAATTACTTCCATAATTTTTTTGATTTTTTAAAATTTATTTTGGTTGCCAGCCGTTTTCAATTAAATAACTTGCTAATTCTAAAATAGTTACTTTATTTTTTAATTCTGTTGTTAGTCCTTTTATTATTTTATCATTCCAATCTAAATGCTGATTATAATTTTTATCTCTGTAAAAATCGGGTAAAATGCAATTTTTATAAACTGCTACCACACAACGCATTTCGTCTTTATAAAAGAAATAAGATTGTAAATAATCTTCGTTTGTCGGCATTTGGATTTCTGCCGCTCTTAACATTCTTTCTCTTTTTGCCTTATGTCCTGCTTGTGTTGTCGCCATTTTTTGAATTTTTAAAAAAATAATGTTTAGATGTTGGTCAACGCCGAACAGTTAAAACACACACGCTCAATCTAATTTCTTTTGATTGCATCTTGCATTATTTTTGTGAAAAAAAAGTTTAGGCATACCGACATTTACCAATCATTGTTTCCGTTTGATTACCTTGCTTTTTTTGTTTTTAAAAAACAGCATTTTAGTGTGGAATTTCAAAGTGCGCCCTTTCGGGTGTATTATTTATCAGATATTGCTATCTCCTAAAATGCTGCCCGGTTTTTCCAGTGTTTTTTGTGTTGTGCAGGCGGGAGTCGAACCCGCAACCAGACTTTTAATTTATTCACCAACTGAACTTCTGCACATTCCGCCGTCTATTCCGTGCTGCCAATCTTAACTAAAACCTAATACTATAATGAAAAAAACTAACCTAAATTCTTTAAAAACAGCATTTTAGCAGTGCTAATTTTCGGAAATGATACTAAAATGCTGCGGCTTACCAGAGCCTTAATTATTTCAAAATGATTTTTATTTTTTGCCAACGTGTTTTACGGTCATCATAGCCGTTGTAGCCGCCGTTGATTTTCTTTGTTATTTTGCGAAAATTGTCATCTGTTGGAATATCTGCAAGTGCATTCAAGCCTCTGTTTTGCCACCACCAACACGCTGATTTTGTCGCTAATTCGGGTTCTGCAAGTTTTGTCGGATTTGTCAAAATTTCGTTGTCATTCCAAACTTTTGCAAGTTGCGTGTAATTTGCGCGCCCTGTTATTTGAATTAAACCGCGCCCTTTAAATCTTTTGCCATCGCCGATTTCGGTATTGCCTAAATCTTTGCGACCTTCGTAAGCCGAGCCGCTCGCAATCTCTTCGGTATATTTCAACGAGCCGCTTTCGTGTCCTACCTGTGCGAGAAAAGCACAAATACGCTCATAAGTTGTAATTCCATACATTGCCATAAATTCGTTCAAAAATGGCAAAAATATATCTATTTTTTCGCCGTTGCAGGTTGGAAAAATATTTGCGAGTTGTGTTTTTGTTAAAATCATAATATTAAAAATATTACAAAAACGATTAATACTATTGAAAAAGCCATTGCGCCTGTCATAATTTTTTAGCAAAATTAATTTAAAATAGATTTTGATAAAAGGACAATTTCGTCAATCATTTTTTCGAGCGATTGACGGCGCAAAATTGTAAGGCTTTCAATCAATCCTGTTTTAATATGAAAATCGATGTCGGTATTGTTGAGTTCTGCGGTATCTTCGCCATCGAAAATATTTTTAAAAACAACAATAATGCCTGCCATCACAGCGGAATTGCTCCAACCTCGCAGTTTGATTTTGCCATTATCGTTATCAACAAAAAAGCAGGTTTTTGATTGACAAAACTCAAATCTGTAAGGCAATAAGGTACGCGGACATTCGGCGGGCAAATCCTCGCCAAGTTCAATCAGATAATTAAATTTGTCAGTCCAATTATCAAATAGTTTGAAATTTTCTATAAATTGATTTTGTTTTTCTCGTATCATAGTCAATTTGTTATTGAATTTTTGAAAGTTGCACTCCAACCGCCACGCCCGAAAAATACTGTCGGGTCTAAGGGTTGCAGTTCGGCAGGGAAAATAATTAAGTCCATATTTCTACAGAAATTGTTATTGTTCTGGTCTGCATTCATTTTCTCAATTATTTGGTTGAGAATTGACAGGCATCGGTTCATAATCAGCACTTCGTTCAGATTATCGTTGTTGTTCTGCGGAAAAGCGTGTGCAACGGTAACAGAGAGCGTCTGCTTTGTGCCTTTGGCGATTGTTGGGTTGAGCGTAACATCGCCGTATTCGACAAAAAGCACAAAATTATTTGCATCTTTCATTCGCTGCTCAACATACTTTTCGTTGATTGACAGCACAAAAACATCAATTTCGGGAAATCGCACAGTGTCGTCTTTCGCCAAAATTTCGGCTTTTATTTCTTCGTAACCAAGATTTTGAGTTACTGCGGGTTGAATAAACATTTTGTTCAAAACATCTTTTGGAACAAATTGCGAAAAATACTTGTAGAGTTCAATAATTAGAGTTTCCATTTTTATTAAATTATTAATTAAGGGACACAAAATAAACAACTTATAACAGTTTTTATAGACAAAAGATTAAGGAGTAAAGAATAAGGACTATTAAGTCTTTATTCCATTAGCGTAGCGGTCTTTATTCTTTATTCAGAAAAAACATCTATCTTCTAAAATCTAAAATCTAATGTCTTATAAGTTATTTATTTTTTATGCCTAAAAATTACGAAAGTTTGTTGATAACAGAGAGTGAAATTCCTGTTGATTGCGAAAGTTTGTCTTTCTTTACACCTTCGGAAATGGCTTTGTTGATGTTGTCTTTGAGATACTTAATTTGCGCGTCAAAATAATCATTTACGGTCATTGTTTCGGCATCGCCAAAACCCTCTTTTTTCAATGACAAAATAATTTCATTCATTCCAAGCGAAATTTTTTCAGTGCTGTCTGATTTTTTGCCATTGCCTGTAAAAAGAATGCTGTAAATCGGGTGTTCGGTGTAAAACTTGACAATTCCCATAAACCAAAACAGAATTCCAAATTTTATTTCAGGCGACAAAAAACGCACTTTTTTAATATGGTCTGAAACTTGATTTTGCCTGTAATTCAGAAATTTAGGGAACAAAATCGAAATAATCTGATTGACACACTCCTCTTTTTGATATTCGTTTTCGAGTTTTTGTTGACAAGAAAGCAAATCAAAACAGTCGGCAAACTCGCGGGCTGTGATGTCGGTATTTGCAGTTATATTCAACTCAAAATGCCTGCCTGTGTAACTCTCCTTCCCGATTTTGATATAACGAATTGGCGCGGTTGTAAATCGGTGGTTTGGCGTGATAATATTTTCATCGACCGTAAAAGCAAAATTCAGCATTTCGGACAAACGAAAGAGGTTGAAGTTGATAGTTTCGCGCTCGTCTGTTTGCTCTTTTTTGAATGCCTCTTTAAAAAATTTCCAACCCGATGGCTTATAACCTGTGTATTGAATCAGCATTTTAAGCCGCGCAATATCGGGAGTAATGCGATTTGCAAGCAGTTCGGACAGAATGCCGAAAGTGAAGATTTTGTTTTTAAATGACAAATCTTCCCAAGTTTCGGGCAATTCGAGCGTGTTTTTTTTATTTAGTTGAATTGTTTTCATACCATACAAAATTTATCATTTTCGTTGTAATAGCGTTGCCCCAAAATCGGTTGAGAAGCAGCGTTTTTTCTGTTGGCGGCGATTTCTGCCTTTTTTATGTCTAAATCCAAATCTTGCCAATAGACAGATGCTTTTTGCAAAAATCGTTCTGAAATGCGCTCGCGTATTTCGGCGGCTGCTTTGGTACGCTCATTTTTGCCCATTTCGTTGTCAATATCTCGGCGCAGCGGCTCAGGCAAAATTTGGTAAGCCAAAACTTGACAGGCGCGACCTGTAACTTCGTAACAAACAGCGCGGGCAATTTTGTCGGTTTTGGTTGGTGTAGCCAAACGCGATTTTACGCAGTCAAGCCAAACTTCCTTAATTAGCCACGCAATATTTATCATAAAATATTCGTCAGAAATGCCAAGCCATTTTTTGAAATCGTTAATATCAATCGGCAAATCTTTGGTTGATTTTCCCTGTTCGGAATGTGTCCAACATTTAAAAAAGTTTACATTTTTGTTCATCAACTTGATTAACTGATTAATCCAAAACCAACCTGTTGTGATTAATTTGTTGTTCAGTTCGTCCTGTTGATACTTAAAAATGGTAGTTTCGTTCTCGTTTTTCTTAACCACAATGCCGTCATTGCTGATTTGGGCAATTAGGAAAATAGTGTGTTCATAAATGGCAAAATGGAGCATTGCGCGTTGCAGGTAATCGATTGCCGTTTGATAGATTTTTTTTGTAGTTGGCGTTTCAAATTTGCTGATTAGCATATTATAAACGTCCTGCGAAATGGTGTTCGGAATATCGGCAGCAATTTTATACAAACTGCTCTCGATATTCTGAAATTCGAGATTAAGATTTGTACCCGAAATTTTTGGTTTCATTTCTGTGGCAAATGTATTGTCGTTTTTAAATGGAATTTTCAACATATTTTGATAATGATTAATGTTTAATGATTAGTGATTAATTTTCCTGTTCTTGAGTTTTTTGAATATTTGATTTATTGTCGGCAGTGGCTGTTTGCTGCGGACGTTCAGACGGCGTTGTATCTTGGAGTTTTGCAGGTATATCAATCCAAAAACCGAATTTAACGCCCTCTTTTTGCAACTGCGGGAAATTGATATGCAAAGCGCGGTTTAAGTCCTTGAGAACAAAATATTCATCATAAGTCAAACTTGCAACGTACAACAGATAGTTATAATAAACATCTGCGCCCGATTTTGAAATTACACCGTCATTTTCAACATTGGTAATGCTCGAACTCATACCCAAACCTGCGAGAATAACTTGGTCGGCGCGTTTGTCAAGCAAAATCACGCTCTCAAAATATTCTTTGAACTTACCGGGAAACTCTTTGAATTCCCACTCGTCTTTTTCTGCCCACCGCGTAGATGCCCAAAATTTGCCCTGATTTTTGCCTTCGCCCGTCATCATTTTGGAAATGGCTTTGAGTTCATTAGCAACAAGTTCCTCTACCATTGTAGAATAAAATGATATCGCTTTTCCTGCGCTGTCAATCAATTTAACGCCTCTGTATTCTGTCTGTAAAAAAGTACCTTCGGCTTCAGCATCTCTGTTTTCACTGCATATTCTTTGCAAAATTTCGGTTTGCTGCCTGTACCAACTTCCGGGAATGATAATATGAATGTGTGCATTGAGCGCATTTTTGAGATAGGAATTAAGGTAGCGAGGCGACAGATTCGAGGACTTAATCCACTCAAAAAGTCCGTTAAACCACTCGTTGAGCGCGTAAATGTGCTTTGAAAATGTCTTATCAACATTGAAAGCAATGGCATTTGGATATTTCAATGGTTCTGCCGAAGAAAAACGATTGTAAATTTCAAAATCGTATTTGTTTGGATTTAGCCAGTCGCCAAGTACAACAAACTGACAATCAGCGTTTTTAATGCGTTTTTTGAAATTTGTTGAAAGCGTGGTAGCGAGCCGCGCTTCGTCTGCGCCGATATATTGTAATGCAATAATCGGCAGAGCCAAAGAGGGTTTTTTCTCAAAAAGTCGGCGAACACGATTAAAATTATACTTTGATACACAGGTATTTACATAATAAAAATCTGTAATGAGATTTTTTAGATAGTCCCAATGATTGTCAAAACCCGCACTTTCCCAACTTTCAAGCCACTCCTGTACTTCGGCATTTTCCACAGGCACGCGCACTCGGCGTTGCTTTTCACCCTCGCCTGTAACAACTTCGCGATACAATCGCGGTCCCTTTCCAAACAAAAACTTGACTTTTTTGTGAATTACTTCGGGCAAAAGTTTATTTTCGGAGGTAACAGAATAAACTTGCTGCGGGTAAAGATTGTGCTGCTCACCCCAAAAAGGCACCGTTAAATCGCCGATACGCATTGTCATATTGTCGAATGCGTAACGTTGATAAAGTGTTCTGTACTCTTTTTCGCGAATTTCTTCGCGCTCAGTAATTCCCTGAATTTCAAAGGTTATTACAGAATTTTCCGTGCTTTGAAAGCCGTATCCATTTTTATATTCAAAATTATTCATCTACAGAATATTTAATTTTAAGCAGTTCATAATTGGGCGGAAATGCAATAAAACGCATCAGGCATTTAAAACACATTTTTGCTTTTCCTGTGTCAATATCTTCGTAAGTAAAATACAAATCGCCGTCAAGGGTAAATGTATCTTCGTTCAGGGCTTTGCGCACTCTGCATTTTTCGGTTTTGCTCATTCCTTCTGTCGTTTTCTTTGCAAAATTACAAGTCAAATGATAGAGCGTAAAATAGGCATTCGGAATGTATTTTAAATTCCGCGCCCTGCGAATTGCCTCTTGATACGAAATTATATTTTGCTTTTCCATTTAAAAAATTTCAAATTTTAGATTTCAAAATTAATAATTGATTTTTTGCTAATAAAGGACAATTCAATTAGAGATATAAGTACCTGCACCCATTGGCATATTTTCACTTTGGTCGCTGTCTGGCAAAAGGTGATGAAATTCTCCCCAAAGTAGATACATCGCCGCAGAAGCGATTTGAGTTGAGTTATACGCCTGTTCTTCAAAATCAAGCCGCTCGCTTGATTTGTCAAGTTCAATATATCCTTCCGTTCGTTTCAAAGGGCTGTGGTTAATGGAACTAACCAACGCCTCGCACTCGTTTCTGTCAATCAAAATTTTAATGAACTTACATTTTTCATCAAAAATTAAATTCAAAAGCCGATAATGCTGTGAGTAAAAAATAGTTTTTTGTTTTTTTGACATTAAAATTACAGTCCAACCTAAAACTCGAAGTTCCTGCGCCAAAAGAATTGCATCGGTATCATTCACGCCCATCGGCTTGTAAGACGGGTAGTATTTTTTCCATTCGGGGTCGCGTTGGTTGGCGGCGCGGTCGTAGTACAAAGTAATTTCTTTTCGGCAATTATCGCTGAAAAAGTCGTTGATTTTTCGCGCCAAAACGTCTTGTTGCTCAGGGTGATAAACCCAAAAGTTTTTCAGAAACCGCATCTCTTTTTTCACATTATTTTTTTGAGCAAAAACAATGCTTTGAAACGGTCCCGCATCGTAACCCGCAATCAGCGGTTTTCTTTTGTCGTAATACTTCAAATGTTTTGCAGAATCTTCTACTTGTTCGTCTGCCGACATTCTGTCGATAAAAGTATAATCGTAGCCATCGTCAAAAAGATTGTGCTTGCCGAATTTTCCGAAAAACATATCTTTGACTTTGATTTTGCGAATGGCAAAAATAGAAGTATAAATTTTGTCTTTGTCCGAAGTTGATTTTAACTGATTTCGGATATATTCTAACCCCAAAATTCTGATATTGGAAAATGACGATGCGCGAACATATAAAGTTTGCTCTTTTTTTAATATTACAAGGCGATTGTTCCAACGTTCAATAAACCTTTCAAGTCGTTTTATTTTTTCAAAATCAAGCGTTTTTCTTGCAATTTCAAGTTCCAACATTCTCATATCAATTTCGTATGCAATTTTTATGATATTATCTATGAGCGGTTTATTCATATTTTTTTCTAAATCTAAAAACCAATCTTCGTCAGTTTCAAAATTTGGGGTTGATGTAAAACCGCTCCAACCCATAAAATATGGCGAATTTCCAAATTTTGAGCGGTCGGCGCGAAGTGTAGGCATAAATCGTTCGAGCATAAACTCTTTATTTATCTTCAAAAGTTCGTCAAAAATGCCGTGTGGAGTGCTAATTCCTAAAACAGATTCGGGACGGTCGGCACTCACAAATTTCACTACGCAACCATTACTAAACGAAAAAGTATGTTTCCAATCAAAAATGCTCGTTAAACATTTTTTGAAATGTCGTGGCGGCTCTTTGCCGATTTCGTAATAAATTCCTCGTTCATAGTTTTCGTTGAAATATTCCATCAGTCCGGGTAAAATATTTGAAAAAATATCACGGTAAGTTGCCGCGCCAAGCACAAGAACTGCACCGTGCATTGAGTTTTGAATTCTGTCCAAACGCGGTGCCATAATGTGCGTTGTTTTTCCACTGCCGCGCCCAAGTTCGCACAGTAAAATTTGCGGGTCAGCAAGTTTAATTTTCACTTGCAGTGCTGATAAATATTGCTGTTCAAATAATTCTTTACTTAATGATTTCTTCATAATCTGTATCTACAAAATTGAGTTCCATTTTTAACTCGTCCATCATTCGTTTTTTTTCAGAATCGGTTGTTTCTATTTTTGAAATGATTTTGATTAACTCTTTGTTAGTTGCAAGTAAGCCCTTATTTGTTATAAACATTCTGTCGAGTTTAAAATCGGGACTAACTATTTGATGTTTGAATTGTGTGCGTTCGGGATTGATTACGCTCGCAGCGGCTTTAATTCGATATTCTGCCGACATTTTAAGATATTTGCCTGAATTGCTGAAATCTTTTGCAACAAGGCACACTTCAAATAGTTTCATAAACATATCTGAAAAATATTCGCTCCACTCCTCCGCAGTTACATTGCAGTTGCCCGATAGAATTTTCAAACTATCGTAAATGCGTGATTTACAGGTTGGTATTGACAAATTCGGGTAACTTTTTTGCAACTCTTCGGCGCAGCGCGTAATGGAATGAAATTTTTTGTGCAAATTCCGCGCTTCATTTACCTGCAAAATATAATCTGCAAGTTTCTGCGGAATGCCCAGCGGCTTTGCCTCGCGTGTTTCGAGAAATTTTTCAAGAGTTTCGGGCGGAAGTTTTTGTAAATGCTGTATCATAACTCAAAATTTTCAAATATTTTATCTTTGATTTTTCGGCTGTCCATTCTGCCGTCTAAAATGGTATTTGCCTCTGTGTCTTGCTCTTTGGTTGCTTTGTCAAAAAGATTTTTATCAAGATTGTACTCTCCTGTTGTTTTGCCTTTTCGGTACGATTTATAAACTGCGCTTTCGGAATTATTAAAGTCAATTCTGAACTGCTTTTCATTTTCGGGTTCGCACAGGGCAATTATTTTTTCAACAGAATAACCCAAAATACCAAAACTGCTTACTTTTGATAAAAAATCTTCTGAATAAGTCATTTTTCATAATTTTTTAATTCGCTCTCCGACAAAATTATTCCGTTACGTTTTATCGTAACTTCCTGATTTTTAGATTTCATAAAGCGCAAATAACGGCGCACAATCAAATCGCAATATTTCGCATCAAGTTCCACGCCGTAACAAATACGGTTGGTTTGCTCGGCAGCGATTAAAGTTGTGCCGCTGCCGAGAAAAACATCAAGCACAGTTCCATACGGCTCGCTGCAATCAAGCAGCGCATCGGCAACAAGTTTTACAGGTTTTACTGTCGGGTGGTCTTCCAAGTTTTCGCGTTCCGCACCCCAAGAATTAACGCCTGTATATTCCCAAACGTTAGTCCTGTACCTTCCCGAATCGCCAAGCCCGAAGTTGTTAATGTGCTTCTTTTTGCCGTTTTTGTAGGCAAAAATGAGTTCGTGCTGCGAACGATAAAAACTTCCCATTCCGCCGTTGTTCTTTTTCCAAACTATCATATTTTTGAGTTCGGTATAGATTTTTCCCGCAGTGGTAAGTTCATTAACGTGTTTCCAATCCATACATACAAAATGTATAGAGCCGTCTTTTGAGAATTTTATAAGATTGAGAAATACATCTTCCAAAAAGCGCGTGAAACGGCTTTTATTCATTTCACCGCTCGCCATTTGAAACTCCTCGTGTTTCTTTTTACCATTGCCCACAATGTCTTTTACACGCACATTGTAGGGAGGGTCTGTGAATACCATTTGCGCGAGTTGTTTGTTCATCAATTTTGCCAATGCGTATTGGTCTGTGCTGTCGGCGCAAAGGAAGCGGTGGCTGTTTAGTTCGTACAGGTCCCCCGCCTGTGTGGTTGGTTCAGCAGGCGGCGCATCGCAGAACTCGTCCTCTATTACTTCCTTTTGCTCTGCTTTCTTTTTGTCGAGCATATCGGCAGAGTGGAGTGTTGCCGACAGGTCGGGCAACTCTACAATCTCTTTATAAATGTCGGCAAAATGCGTTTCTAACTTCGGCAAATCCCACTCGCCTGCGTGAGTGTTGGAAATAAGTATGTATTCCTTGACTTCCTCTTCAGTTAGCATTCTATTTGGCAAACGAACATCAATGCTTTCGTTCTCTTTTCCCGATTCGTAGTATGCTTCCCAACGGCGTTGCCCTGCGATAATATGATTGTCGCGGTTGATTACAGGCGTTTCCACAAGGTTAAACTTTGCCAAAGAGTGTTGCAGTTTTGCCTGTTTCTTTTCGTTGCGTATGCGGGGGTTGTAGTCGGTAGGTATTAACTCCCTGACTAACCGCTGCTCTGTTTTCCAAATTAATTTTTCCATACTGTTTTTAAAAAATTCTAATGTTTTTTTACTGAAATATTTTTGTGTAAAATTATATTATATAAATTATTAATTATCAAAGAGTTAAATCATATTTCCGCTATTAAAACACTCTTGTAATGCAAAGCCAAGTAAGAGCGGCACGGAATTTCGCGGCACGCAAATTTTTAAAAATATCATTCAAAAGTTGTAACTGATTAATTTTCAATTATTTAGTAATAATAAAAATATCAAACTGCCAAAATCTGCGTTGTTTTTTCATAAATTCCGTTATTTTTTGGCAAATTTCCGATATTATTTTTCAATTAAATAGGACAAAAAAAACAGTAAAAATATTTTTACTGTTTAATAATCGTTTCCAAAATTGATTTTCGCAGTTCGGCGCGTTGCAAGTTGCTTTCCCAATTTTGTTTTTCATCGTCTGTTTTGTACTTTTTATTTTTCAAATTTGACTGAATACGCCTAATATTTTGTAAAACGTTTGCAATTTCATTCAATAAATCGGCAGGCGAATTTTGTCTAATTACCTGTAATTCAGCAAGTAATGTGTCGTATTCTTTCTGCTCTTTGAGAATTGGGTGCTGATAATGGAAAGTTTTGTGGTCGTTGTAGAGTTGCAGTTCCTTGTGCGCGAGGCGGTTGCGGTTGTCGAGTTCTACCATTTCCACTGCGAGTTCGGGTTGGGCATCTAATAAAACGTCAATCTGCTGCATACGGCGGTAAGTATTTACGCGCTCGTCATACAGCAGAATGCACTTTTGTATTTCAGCATTGGAATTATTATTCCAATCTATTTTTTGGAATTCTTCGACTTTGCTTTTTTTTTGTTGAATGCCTTTTTTTCCAATTCTTCAACGGCTGCCATCAACTTTTCAAAGTCAGCATCTTTGTCTTCAAGTTCGGAGCGCAAATCGGCGATTTCGTTCTCGTTGATTTCTGTACTCTCTTCGATTGTGTCAATGCGAGTTTTCAATCTTTCCAATTCCGCCTCTTTTATTGCCTGTTTTTCGGCATCCTCTTTGGCTTTAATTTCCTCTTCGGAAAGTGCAGGCACGAGTTCAGCCAAAACAGTTTCAATTTCCTGCCCGACAAATTTTTCCAAATCTTCATCTGTTTTGTTCTCAATATTGATTTGCTTTTCAGCGCACAATTTTTTGAGTTGCTCAACAGATTCAATTATTTCGGCAGATTGTAATTTTGCTTTGAAATTTTGCACCGCTTTTTCAAAATCGGAAGTGTCAATATTTGCAAACTCTTTCAAAACTTCGTCAGATAATTCAGCAATATCAATACCGACAGCAGTAAGTTTTTCTTTTGCCAACTCAATTAAAGTGAAATCGTCTTGTTTTGGTTTTTGAATTTCGATACCGCGATTTTGCAAAATCTCTTCGGGCGAAACCTTTTCGAGCAAAATGGAAATCATTTGCCCGTCTAAACCCTCTCGTGTAAATTCGTTTGCACGATTTAACGGATTGTTGAGCGCGTGAATTGGAAAATGTTTTTTAAACAGTTCCAAATCTTTTGAAAAATAATTTTTGTTTTTATGTTTGACAACAAAATTATTTTTTTGCGGAAAATCTAATTTTTTTTCTAAATTCATATTTTTTTTGAATTAAAAATTAAAATAAAAAACAACGGAAGTAACGTACTCCGAAAAATACGTTACTTTCCGCCGTTACGAGCGAGCAACTTCATAAAAAGCGTAAGTGTTTGCACCTGTTTTCACAATTTGCAAACTCAACTTGCTTCCCTGTACAGCACTCCAAGATAACCCATTCCCAAGAATAAAAGTTGTACTTGGATTAACTGTTGTCGGGAAAGCATTACCGCCTCCTACAAGTTCGATAATTCTACCCACAGAATCATCATCTGCACCCGTGATGTTTTCAAGTTCATTTGCTGCTGTATTGTCGCTGAGCAAATACTGCTTGTCGGCTGCAAGAGCAAACGTAGTAGAATTTGCAGGCACAACCATAGGTGCAGCCAACAAAATCGGTCCCTCATAGAAGTAAAAAGGTTCGGGGCAGGCATCACCTGTAAGGTTGAGAACTGCGCCATTAAAACCGTCTTCCATTTTTCCGAGCGACTGCACAGAAACAATCAAACCGCCAGAACAGGGAGAACCAGCAATAAATTTTTCGCCAGTTTCGCAGTTTTCCCAAAATCCGACAACGCGCTCGCCATTGAGTTTGTAAATCCAATCAAGCGAGAATTTGGAAATACCTTCAATTTGCGGCGAAAGTACCAAACCAATAGTTCCTTGAGAATCTCCCGCAGAACCTGTCGGATTGATAGTATTTACTTTGGTATCAACAAAGAAGTGCTTTTTACCCGGCAGCAAAACATTTGACGAAATAGTCGCCAAAACTGCTTTTGGAAAATTTTCTACATCTACATCAGCCAAAAGAGCAAGATATAACCGAAATTTGAGCGAAGACATTTTCGCCTGTTTTCCCTGTACTGTTAAATTATCAAATGTCATAATTATTTGAATATTAAAATGTTAATTAATTGACCGTAACAGGTTTTTGAAACCTGTTACGGTTTAAAATTTGCTTACGCTGTTACTTTGCTTTCAAATTCAAGGAATTTTCCTGTCGGTACAGTTACATTCACAGTTTTTCCGTTGATAACTTGTGCCTGAGTTGTGAGTTCAGCATATACCTTGATGTAGTCGCCTATAGCAGCGGGAATCCAATCCGCAGAAATTTTTTCAAATTTTCCTGCTTTTGTGATTGTCGTTTTGTTCGTCAAACTTCCGCAAATGATTTTATACACGCGCTCAATAGAAGCGTTTGTAATGTCTGTCAATGCGGTGGCTGCTGTATTCGCGCTCGTTTCAAAATCGTGGTTGTACAACGCATTTGCAGTTGTTGCACCATCTTCGAGAACGGTAACAGGATAATTGCAGAAAATGTAATGATATTTTCTGCCTGTGGCTTCGAGTTCCGCAATGGAAGCGCACTGCATGCCAATCATTTTCGCGCCTGCGCCCTCTTTCCACCACGAAGCCGAAATCAAACTTTCAAGACGGCGTTCAAAATAAACTCCGTACATTTCGCCCGGTGTCAGTTCGTAGTTTTCGATATTACCTGCAAGGGTAATCCATACGCGGTAATCGGTATTTTCCATATTCGGCACCCAAACAATTTGAGTATCGAAATCAATCAAACCGTTTTTGTTCACACCTGTAAAATCTGTGTCTGAACCGTAAGCAGCGCGATACGCTTTTACATACCACGATTTGTGCTTTTCATTCGCATAAATTATCATACCGTCCATTGACGGTAAAATCTGATTTACTTTTTCCCACAAATTCTCGAAATAATCAAGAATAGTAGAATTGTCGTAAATTTTGAGGTCAAAAAACGGCAAAATCTTTTTCTCTTCTATAGCACGCTCAATAACGCGTAAAACGCCGTCAGCGGCAAACATTGCAGGGTTTTCAACATTTACCTGTTCAGGAACTTTAACGCCGATGACGCGTCTGCGCTGCTGCTCGTTGAAAAGCGCGGTGTAGATATTTGTCAAAAGCCACTCAATGAAAGTCCATTTGATTGGGCTGCTGCCCTCGCTGTTGAGATAGCCGATGTACTCTTTTTCCAATTTTTTGAGATTAGAGAAACGTTTTTTTAACATCACATCATCAACGTGATAGATTTCGGGTGTGAATTTCACATTGCCTTTGAATACATCGCCTTCGATGTATGTTTGTGAAAATTCGCCAAAGAAAGCATTAACTGCCGCCTCTTTGTCCTGAACGCCTGAACGTACAGGGAAAATACCTGCTACCGATTTCAGTGTGCGCAAATAGGCAATCAGCGCATCTTGACGGCGCACGAGATACTGCGCTCCAAATTGAGTTTCAAGTGCTTGATAGTCGATATACGACTCGCCCGAAACAATTTTTTTGAAATCCAACATCTGAATTTCGCCTGATATTGCAAGCGTATTCACGCGGTCTTTCAATCCTTTTGTGAATTTGGTAAATTCATTGTTGAAAGATTCAACCTCTTGCGTACCGATGCTTTCTGTCTCTCTACGAGTGGCAGCAACTTCATTCCACCAATGATTGCGTGCAAAAAATTCATTTTCGATGCCGAAAATATGGCTTGCACTGTGTGCGGAATGTCCAAGTACGACAGCAATTGTTTGCGCCGATGCCGCGCTTGCAGTTGCTACAGGTGTTGCAGGTTCGGGCTGTGCCGACAATGTTCTGATTGTCTGCGTTGCTGTATTCATAGCAGTTATAAACTGCTCAATCACCTGTGCGCTTGTTTGCGGGGCTGACTGTGGAGCAGGTGCGCCCGATGTTTCCGCAAAGTCAGCCAAAGCAGTGAGAATTTGCGTCTGCTGTTCGGCTGTGATAACATTTTCGGAATCGAAATTGCCCTCTGTGCTTGGCGGCGCAGCGGGCAGTTGGTCTGCCGCTTCCAAATCTTCGTTAAACGAAACCCCATACTTCGTTTTGTACTCAGCATTGAATTTGTTCCAATCCTCATTCGTCATTGCTTGACGCTGCTCTTTGGTTTTAAACCCAAGCAGCGAAAAGATGTTGAATGAACGTTCTTTTGTGGTTTTATTCATAACTAAAAAATAAAAAATTTATAACTAAAAAATTATTATAACATTGTAATTAATTTGCTGCGCTGACTGTTAATCACGTCAATTTCGGCAATAACTTCCGAAAGCGGCTTGATGCCGTCAATCATTCCTTTTTCCAATGCTTCGTAAGCAAAATAATCTTTGCCTGTGAGCGCGTCTTCCGAAATTTTTGGGCGGTTGGCTTTGACAATGTCGATAACATACTGAGCAAATTTTGATAACTCCTCTTTGAGAAGTTCGGGTTTACCGTCAATGGCATTGCGTACTGTCAAATTTTTGTCTTTAGACTCGTCAGGATAAGTTTCGATAATTTCAAATTCGGAATTTTCCTTGTTCGGAATAATAATTTTGCTCATTATTCCGATACTGCCAACCTGAGACATACGGTTAATTGCGTATATTTTGTCGCAGTAACTTGCAGTAATGTAGGCACAACTGCAACACGAGCCGTCAATAAATGCGTAAGTCGGTTTAAGTTTGTTACTCAAAACTTCCTGAATTTTGTACAAACTTTCAACCGCGCCGCCCGGCGAATTGATTTTTAATATTACCGCAGAAATTTTTTGCGACTGATAGGCACATTCGATAATAGATGCAATGTCATCAACGCCGTAACTCCACCAAAAACTCTCTTTGAACATTACACCCGAAAGAGGTATGATTGCGATAGAATTTTCTTGCCAAACATCGAACGGATTTTGATTTTGCGAATTGTCAATAGCAACTCTCTGTCCAAGCGAGGAAACAATAACATCGGTATCTTCCCGCAGCACAGGTACAAAATTTCCTTCGTAAATGGAAAAAAGAATATCGTTCAGCACTTTTTGTCCCGAACTTGAAATAAGCATTTGCTTGGTATCAACCGCCTCTATAAATTTATAACGCAACATTGCAAATTAATTTTCTGCAATATTACTGCTATTTTTTACACTAATAAAGGACGTAAATTCATTTACGATTTTAGATTTACGATTTACTGCGCATTTTGTATAAATGAAAATTAAATAGGACTTTGCGCAGAAAATGAAATTTTAAAGTCGGTGCGGTCGCCGC
Organism: Prevotellaceae bacterium; assembly: GCA_031260925.1. Classification (GTDB taxonomy): domain Bacteria; phylum Bacteroidota; class Bacteroidia; order Bacteroidales; family Paludibacteraceae; genus F0058. The sequence goes on from JAISKN010000152.1 coordinate 18,150, forward strand.
TGAATTCCATTTTGCAAGGGTAAGGTTTTTTGCCAACATAAAAAACTTTTCCCGCGCTGTCAGTCAAGCGAAGTATGGTATGAAAACCGTATCGGTTGAAAAGAACGGCATCAACTTTTTCTTTATCAGCCGTAATTTCTACCTTTTCGGTATTGAGAGTGCCTTTTTCATCTGTTGAAATATCAGACGAATAAACGATTGGCTCTTTGCTTTCAATTTTTTTCCACGCTGCAAAGTCGGCAGGTTCAGGAATTTCATTAACGAAATTTACTTCATCAATCCAAAATAAAAATTCGGCGGTTTGGCAAATTATGTGTTTCATATTTTATTATTTTTGTTAAAATATTGATTATCAATTAATTATAAATTTTATAACATAAAAGGACAACAAAAGGACAGAAAACGGACAAAACGTATCACTATGTGGGCGAAATATTTTTTACTTTTTTTGATATTTTCTCTTCTTTTTTGGAAATAATCTATTTTTATACCTGTAATAATCTTTCCAAAGAGTATCAACTGAAATATTGTCCAAAGAATATATTTTTACAAATTCCCAAATTGAGTCGATGTAAGGAATATTCTGTGTTTGTTTTTGTTGAGTAACAAACTCGTGAAATTCGCACAAAAACAAATGCTCAATTTTTTTCTCAATAATTTTTTGCGATTTTGCCGAAATATAGTTGTAATCACGCGGATTTTTTCCTTCGCGGCGTTTCGGCAAATGTATTTCAATATTTCCGTTATCAATAGTACAATTTAGCGGACGTTTTTCTGTCAGATTCCAAATTGTATGATAAATATCAAATTTGCTCGGAAAATTAACAGGAATTTCCTCGCCGTTGCAAAACTTTGCAATAATGTATTCTTTGAGATACGGTTTGATTGTTATTTTTGTTGTCATATTAAAAGAATTTTTTTTATTTTATAAATATGTTTTTTTTGTGTCATAACGTCCTAACATCCTAATGTCCTAATTTTTGCTTGTTTAAAATTTTTAAAGTATTAATTTTCAATATTTTAGCAAAATTAATAATTTGATTTTTTGTTAGGACGGACACTTTTTCCGTCCTAATTATTGATTTAATGAAAATTTTTGTCCTAACAAATATATTTTTGTCCGTCCTAACAGTTCCTAACATTGTCCTAACGTGTCCTAATATCTAAAAAAACATAACTATTTGATTATTAATATATTATAAATTTATTTTTTGAAAATTAATATTAAATTAGGACATTAGAACGTTAGGACGGTATTTTTTGAAAATTAATTTTCAATGTTTTATGTGATTTCTTATTTTTTTAAAGGGGGTGTAAGGGGGAATTTTCTTAAATCAACTATATCAAAAAATTAAAACGGACATTTTGATTGTTCTGAAAAATTAATATTATTATTAATAAGGTCTTCGTCTGATGTATTTTCATTATTCTCTGTTTTTTCATTATCATTTTCTTCCCTGTATTCGCGTTCAAAGTCAATACTCATAAGTTCTACAAGTTTATCGTAATTGAACATATACGCCGATGTAATTTTCTTTTCCCAAATCACTATTTTACGCATATCAACTGAATTTGTTAATGTTCCCGAAATATCATATATCGGATTATTTGCAGGCACTTCCTTAACCACCTGCCATTTGAACTGCGTATTTTTGCAAAGCCCTAAATACGCTTGATTACTCTCAAAATATGATTTCAAACTCTGCCGCGACAACGCCTCTTTATCGCCGACAGAGCGAATATAGAGGTTGTAAATGTCTTCAAAATTGATAAACAGTACCTTTGTTTCGGAAGGTTGCAGTTGCAGTTCCTCCGTAACTTTGCCCGACAGCAGCCGTTGCACTTTTGTCGGCTGAGATATTTTTAATTCCCGCCCTATTTTTATTGTGTTCTGATTTAGCAGCAAACTGATGGTGTTGAAATATGTTGAAAGTTTGTTGCTGCTCGATATTAGTTCAACCTGTTTCAAAACTTTTTGGCAGGCAATATCAAAAAATTCTGCGTAGGTAAATGGCAACTTTAAATGTGGAGCGTGAATTTCCATAAACTTGCAACAAGCCGTAATCAGTGAAATTGAATTTACAATTCTGTTAAGTCCTTCAATATTGACAATATTGATTTTTACGGCATCTTTCAACAGTTTTGCTTCGTTAATTAAAATTTCAATGAAATGCTTTTTTATCAATGGGCGAAGTTTCAACAGGTCAATAGCAATGTTAGTAAGCCCGATGCGCTCGTGTTCTTTGAGTTTTTCGTAAATTGCTTTTTCCTCTTCAGTAAAGTCGCCTGAAGTTTTTAACGGCACTTCGCAAATTATGCAGCGGTTAGAGAGAGAACCATCGTCCTGTTG